>NZVF01000059.1 GCA_002698165.1 Planktomarina sp.
ATTATTGGGCTGAAACAAAATTCTAATGGTAAAACTGGAATAGTTTGGGTTCGAACAGAAGGGTTTAATCAGAACGATGTGATAGTAATGTCATTTGTAAGATGGGTAATGGTGCGCAAAAGACAGCCAAATAAAAGTTCATTTGAACCGGCAGTTCCAAAATTAAAAGAGTTTGTTGCTGCCGCAGATTTAGTCATCCCAAGTAACTTAAATTTTAGTTCATATAATACTGTTTTATCAGGAAGTTCTTATTTTTATGACGACTATAAAATAGGAGAATTTATTGATCATACCGATGGTGTTACAATGACTGATGCGGAGCATATGATGGCGACGCGGCTATGGCAGAATACAGCAAAAGTACACTTTGATACATCATTAAGGCCAGATGGAAAACGTCTTATTTTTGGTGGCCATATTATTTCAATGGCCCGTGCTCTTTCTTTTAATGGTTTAGAAAATTTGCAAATCCTTGCAGCTATAAATAGTGGGGCCCATGTCAATCCGTGCTTTTCTGGCGATACAGTTTATGCGTGGAGTGAAGTCCTTGATCGAAACGAAACAGTTATTCCATCAGTTGGCGCTATTCGCTTGAGGCTTGTCGCCACAAAAGGAACTGCTGCGTCGCTACGAGACGTGGACAATAAATACAGCGACAAAGTACTTCTTGATTTGGATTACTGGGCCTTTATTCCACGGCAATGCTAAATCTGGTTAGGATTTAGAAAAAGATACATCTTTTTCTTATACTTAAAATGCTAATTAATCTGATGGGTTCAGCTGTCCAACGAAGATTGAGCTTTTTTCTAAATTTCTTTTACAAAGGTGGTATTCAAGGGTTGATCGTGGCAATAAAACACTAGATCTTAACAGGATAATAAAAAGGAACTCAATATGGCTGATGTGGATCCCGGCAAGCGCCCACTTTCGCCTCACCTTACAATATATCGTCCACAGATCACATCGATTTCGTCCATTTTCATTCGAATAACGGGCAATGCATTAGTATTTTCGACGCTGTTGTTGGTCGCTTGGTTTTTGGCTGCGGCAATTGGCCCAAAGACATTCAATGTAATGCATTTTATCATCAGTAGCTGGTTTGGAAAAATCATGATGATACTTTCTCTTTGGGCCCTGTGGTATCACTACCTTGGGGGAATACGCCATCTGGTGTGGGACACCGGGCGTGGTTTGGAATTAAAAACTGCGGAGATAATGGGTTGGGCTATGATATTGGGTTCGTTTTTGTTAACAATAATAACACTTTGGCTAATCAAAGGGTAAGAAAAAAAATGGCGTCATTGAGAAAACGAAGGGGGAAATTAAGTGAGCGCATCTAACTCAGGAACTGGGCATTTTTTGGAAATGACGATTTCTTCAGTTGTCCTTATAGTACTAATGCCTATTTTCATTGGTATAGTAGGGCCTAAGATTGGCGAAGATTTCGAGGCCGTTACTGCCTACTTTGCAAAACCTGTGCCTGCGATCGTTACCGCTTTGACGCTAATTATCACGCTACTTCATTTTAAAAGTGGCGTGACAACGTTAATTGAAGACTATGTTTCAAGTTCGTCACGGAAAGTTTGGTTCACCTTTACGGCTGTCGTATCTTATTTATCAATCGCAATAGTTATATTTACGTTCATTCGCATCGCGCTTTAAAACTCAAGGATACATTAATGACTGCATATGAATATGAAACACATGACTATGATGTCGTGGTCGTTGGCGCTGGTGGGGCAGGGCTTCGCGCGACACTCGGAATGTCTGAACAGGGTTTGCGAACGGCATGCGTGACTAAGGTGTTTCCAACGCGTTCTCACACTGTGGCCGCTCAAGGCGGGATAGCTGCCAGCCTAGGGAATATGGGTCCAGATAACTGGCAGTGGCATATGTATGATACAGTAAAAGGATCTGACTGGCTGGGTGATACAGATGCTATGGAGTATTTGGCTCGTGAGGCGCCAAAAGCTGTTTATGAACTCGAGCATTATGGGGTGCCTTTTTCTAGGACAGAGGAAGGAAAGATTTATCAAAGGCCTTTTGGAGGTCATACTACGGAATTTGGTGAAGGGCCTCCCGTGCAGCGGACATGTGCGGCAGCAGACCGTACAGGGCATGCTATTCTTCATACACTTTATGGTCAGTCTCTAAAGAATAATGCAGAATTTTATATTGAGTACTTTGCGATCGACTTGATAATGTCTGACGATGGTGTCTGCCAAGGGGTCTTATGTTGGAAACTTGATGATGGCACAATGCATGTATTTAACGCAAAAACTGTAGTCTTGGCAACTGGTGGCTATGGCCGTGCCTATTTCAGTGCAACCTCGGCTCACACTTGTACAGGTGATGGTGGCGGAATGGTTGCGCGTGCTGGTCTAGCACTGCAAGATATGGAGTTTGTACAGTTTCACCCCACTGGGATCTATGGCTCGGGTTGTCTTATCACTGAGGGCGCTCGTGGCGAGGGTGGATTTTTAAGCAATTCAGAGGATGAACGTTTCATGGAACGTTATGCCCCAAATTATAAAGATTTGGCACCGCGCGATTATGTTTCCAGATGTATGACAATGGAAATTAGAGAGGGGCGTGGCGTTGGTGCTGATGGTGATCATATTTATCTTAACTTAAGCCATCTACAGCCTGATGCTCTGGCCGAACGTTTGCCAGGCATTTCAGAATCTGCCAAAATCTTTGCAGGTGTTGATGTCACTAAGGAACCAATTCCAGTTCTTCCAACTGTTCATTACAACATGGGGGGAATTCCTACCAACTACTGGGGCGAGGTGCTGAACCCCTCTGCCAAGGATCCAAACGCCATTGTCCCTGGATTAATGGCTGTTGGCGAAGCTGGTTGTGCATCTGTACATGGAGCCAATCGGCTAGGTTCGAATTCTCTCATAGACCTAGTAGTTTTTGGTAGGGCAGCAGCAATACGTGCTGGCAAGACTGTAAATAAAAAATCAAAACCTGCAAAGATAAATGTTGTCTCAATTGATACGGCATTACAGCGTTTTGATGGTTTACGTCACGCTAAGG
The DNA here is from genome assembly GCA_002698165.1 of Planktomarina sp. GTDB lineage: Bacteria > Pseudomonadota > Alphaproteobacteria > Rhodobacterales > Rhodobacteraceae > Planktomarina. The sequence goes on from NZVF01000059.1 coordinate 3,043, forward strand.
GTGATGTTCCTACTGCGGAATTAAGGCTGGAAATGCAAAAAACAATGCAAGCGGATGCNGCTGTTTTNCGTACTTCAGAAACCTTGGCTGCAGGTGTGGATAAAATGACANTAATTGCTGAGAAAATNGCTGATATTAAGGTAACAGATAGAACTTTGATATGGAATTCGGATTTAATGGAAACTCTTGAGCTTACAAATTTAATGCCCAATGCTTTGGCGACAATAGTTGGGGCAGAGGCGCGAAAAGAAAGCCGTGGTGCACATGCTCATGAGGACTTCACAGATCGTGATGATTCAAATTGGAGGGTGCATACTATTACCCATATAAACAATGCTTCCGTAACGCTTAGCAGCAGGCCAGTAATAACAGAGCCTCTAACGGTTGAAGGTGATGGAGGGATATCAATGGAAACAATAGCGCCAAAAGTAAGAACTTTTTAATTTGAGCTGATGTATAAGATTACTTTAGTAAAATATTTGCCCTAAGAAGAAAAAAACTTACTTTTACGGTAATAAATTTGATTTAACGAAACTGAATACTCTTAAAATTATAACTCAATAATTATTTGTAAGATTGGAGAAAATAATGGTACAACTGACCCTTCCTAAAAATTCTCGTATAACACGTGGAAAGGTCTGGCCAAAACCTAAGGGTGCAACAAATTTACGAACCTTTAAAATCTATCGGTGGAATGAAGAGGAAGGTAAAAATCCACAGGTCGATACATATTTTGTGGATTTAGATACCTGTGGTCCAATGATTTTGGATGCATTAATTAAGATAAAAAGCGAAATTGACCCGACTCTGACCTTCAGGCGTTCCTGTCGTGAGGGAATTTGTGGTTCCTGTGCTATGAACATTGGTGGAATAAACACCCTAGCATGTATTTACGGTATGGATGAGGTAAAGGGCGATGTTAAAATTTATCCTTTGCCACACATGCCCGTCATTAAGGATTTGATACCCGACTTAACCAACTTTTATGCACAACATGCATCAATAATGCCGTGGTTAGAAACCAAAACAAACCGTCCAGAGCACGAATGGCGACAAAGCATTGAAGATCGTAAAAAACTTGATGGGTTATACGAATGTGTGATGTGTGCGTCTTGTTCAACTGCCTGCCCGTCTTACTGGTGGAATGGTGATAAATACTTAGGTCCAGCCGCTCTACTTCATGCCTACCGCTGGATTATTGATAGTCGTGATGAGGCTACAACTGAAAGACTTGATGACCTAGAAGACCCTTTTAAACTTTATCGATGCCATACAATTATGAATTGTACAAAAACCTGCCCAAAGGGATTGAACCCGGCGAAGTCCATCGCGTCTATAAAGAAAATGATGGTGCAGAGAGCCGTTTAGTTTGTAAGTGAGGCATTAGTTTTTTTAGTTGGCGCAAATACAATCAAGGCGACGCCCGATAGTATAATTCCTCCACCCAACAAAGTTTGTTTGGAAAAAGTTTCATCAAGAAAAAACCAGGCACCTACCATCGAAAATAACGGCAAAGTTAATAAGTAGGGTGCAGCCTCGCTCACCGGTGTGCGCTGTATTAGAGTGTACCACATATAATAGCCTAGAGCAGTCATTATTAAACCAAGATAGATAACGGTACTCCATACCAACCAGTCAGCGGACTTTATTGCAGCGACGTGTCCTGTCTCAAAAAATGCGGACGTTATAAATAGCTGCGGAAATGCCAAAACTGCAACCCAAGCAGCAATAGAAATACTACTTATATTTTTGAGCTGTCTAACCATTGCTTGCCCTGTGGCCCAAGCTAGACCACCGGCAATTACCAATATTACTGAACCTATTGCATCACCAATTTGGGGCTCTCCAGTAATTTGGTATACGCCATAAAACGCAATAATAATGCCGACCCAACGTTGCCACCCAGGCGTTTCATTGAGAAAAATCGCTCCAATAATAACTAAGAAAGGAATTTCCAGTTGTATGATTAAAGCTGTTGCTGATGCATTGAGGCCTGAAAGACCAGAAAATGTAAGACTATACTGTAAAGTCGCTGATATAAATGAAATTATCAATAGGTTGGTAAGCTGGTTTTTAGTGGGTGTTATAAACCAAACAAGAACCGCTGCAGTCACCATGAAACGGAACGCCATAAGTAAAATTGGTGGAAAGTGTGAAATGGCAGCTTTTGCAAAAACTAAACCGAGCCCCCATACAAAGGCCACTCCAAGCCCCAGTGCCATGTCTAATAACCTTGAGTTCATACAACATTTTACCCTTTAAATTCAGAGACCTGGTTATCAATTATGCTTAATTAAGTGGTCGTTTTTATGCGAAAGCCGCTGCTAATGCTATTTCTACCATATCACCAAATCTGCTTTCACGATCCTCTGATGGTAATCCTTCTTTTGTCAGCAAGTTGTCGGAAATGGTGCAAATTGAAAGTGCGCGGCGTTCATAACGAGCCGCCAAATTGTAAAGCTCTGCCGTTTCCATTTCGACTGCCAAAACTCCATGACGAGTCATCTGTTCGGTCAGATCAGGCCGTTCATCGTAAAATACATCAGAGGAATAAATGCCACCAACATGAGTTTTGATCGCTAATTTTTGTGAGGCAGTAACCGCAGCAGCCAACAGTCCATAATCGGCGCAAGGTGCATAGTTGATTTCTTTGAACATACCTAATGAAGGCGTCGATAGAGTTGAAGACGTCATTGCAATTACGACATCTCGTAGATTGACTTTTGGATTCATACCNCCAGCGGATCCAATCCGTAATAACGTTTTAACATCAAAGTCTTTGATTAATTCATTAACGTAAATAGACAGACTTGGCATCCCCATNCCTGAACCATGAATTGTAACTTCATTACCTCTCCAGGTTCCGGTATAACCCAACATACCCCGCACTTGGTTGATACACTTAGGGCTTTTCAGGAAGGTTTCCGCAGCCCATTTTGCACGCATGGGATCTCCCGGTAACAAGACCGTATCTGCTATTTCCCCAGGTTTTGCACCAATATGAATGGTCATTTTTTACCTCAATTGTGTTATGAACAGTATTAATTAATCATCTAAGAAGTATCACAGACGAGTGTTAGATTCAAAGCTCAGATTGTTCCGGGTTAAAAATGACGTTTTTTATTTGGCGCTGACAAAATGAAATATTCAATACGTCTATACAATGGCACACCAAGAATAATCTTTAACCTTAGTTGCGTAAACGATGCCGGATATTAAAAATCTTTTAGCTTCCTACGGAATGAGCCCCATCTGCTAGAGTTTTTACAAATTCTAAAACTTTCTTAGAAGATTTATTAGCGGCAATCTGGTTGACAATAGCGGAACCTACGACAGCGCCATCCGCAATCGACGCAATAGCTTTGGCATTTTCAGGTGTGTTAATTCCAAAGCCAACTATTACAGGAAGATTTGTTGAATTTTTAATTCGAGCCACTTCAGGTCCAACATTTTTTGGCGTTGCATTAGCAGCGCCTGTAATTCCATTTATTGAAACGTAATAAACAAAACCAGAAGTGTTAGTTAATACTTTTGGTAACCGCTTTTCATCCGAGGTTGGAGTGGCTAAGCGTATGAAATTTAGACCAGCCTTTTGTGCAGGAATGCAAAGTTCATCATCCTCCTCTGGTGGTAAATCAACTATAATCATACCATCAATACCGGCAGATTTTGCTTCATCTAAGAATTTCAGCACTCCGTGGGAATAGATCGGATTATAATATCCCATTAAAACAATTGGTGTTGTATCATCCTCAACCCGAAAATCTCGTACCATTTGCAGCGTTTTTTTTAAGTTCATCCCTCCTTCTAACGCGCGTTGACCAGCTAATTGTATAGTAGGGCCATCGGCCATCGGATCAGTAAAAGGGAGACCGAGCTCAATTATATCTACTCCTGCTGCTGGCAGGCCTTTTACGATTTCAATGGATTTTTCATAATTGGGATCACCGGCCATAACATATGCGACAAAAGCTTTCTGTCCAGATTTTCTCAAAAGGTCAAACTTAGCATCTATCCGTGTCATTTATAGTCCTCAAATTTTTTGTTCAACACAGATGCAGCATACGCATTATGAGATCAATAGGCTTTGCTCTTGTAATTATCACAACACAGAATCTGTCTAATAATTAGGTTTCTGATTTGATTTATTATGAAAGTTTTAAGTACTTATCATAAAATTGGTCTTTAATTGAAAATTAGGGTTATTTCGTTGTGCTTGCCTCGGCATTAAAGCGAAGATATGAGCATATCAAATTATGCTGGAGTAGTTTATGGGTTTTAAAATGGGCATAGTAGGCCTGCCAAATGTTGGTAAATCAACTTTATTCAATGCACTTACTAAGACAGCTTCGGCCCAAGCTGCTAATTTTCCCTTCTGTACAATTGATCCAAATATTGGGGAAGTAAATGTTCCTGANTTGCGCTTGGACAANCTTGCGGCAATCGCTAACTCTGCAAATAGCATTCCNGCGCGTATGACATTTGTCGATATCGCGGGTCTTGTAAAAGGCGCCAGNCAGGGTGAGGGGTTGGGCAACCAATTTTTGGCAAATATTCGAGAGACAGATGCAATAGCCCATGTAGTTCGCTGTTTTGAGGATAAAGATGTGGTGCATGTCGACGATCGGGTGGACCCTATCGCTGATGCNGAAACAATTGATACAGAATTGATGTTAGCNGACATNGAAAGTATCGAAAAGCGNCTNCAAAATATTGTTCGCAAGGTGCGGGGTGGCGATAAGGATTCGATCCNGCANGAACGCTTGCTGCGCGCTGCGATGGCTGCGTTAGAAGAGGGTAGNCCAGCNAGAACTGTGGTAGTTGATGTCGAAGATGAAAAACAGTGGAAAATGCTACAATTATTAACAACNAAACCTATACTTTANGTGTGNAACGTCAATGAGGAAGACGCTGCATCTGGTAATTTGCATTCTAGCAGNGTAGCTGAAATGGCAACNAAACAAGGAAATAGNCATGTAATTATTTCAGCTCAGATTGAAGAAGAAATTAGTCAGTTGGAAGATGAGGAAGCAGAAATGTTTCTTTCTGAAATGGGTCTAAAGGAGGCTGGGTTGGACCGTTTNATACNAGCGGGGTATACACTTCTTGCCCTTGAAACCTATTTCACGGCTGGTCCGAAAGAGGCTAGAGCTTGGACAATAAAAAATGGAACTACAGCCCCTCAAGCAGCTGGTGTGATACATGGTGATTTTGAGCGAGGGTTTATTCGCGCTGAAACTATAGCTTACGAAGACTTTGTAGCTTTNGGTGGGGAGAACCCTTGTAAAGAAGCAGGTAAAATGCGAGCGGAAGGTAAATCGTACATCGTACAAGATGGTGACGTTATGCACTTCTTGTTTAATACATAAAAGTTAGTGATTTGATAGCCACCAAAATGATCATCGACACCGACCCAGGTATTGATGACGCCATGGCAATTTTTTATGCAGTTGCCAATCCGGCAATTGATATTCTTGGTTTAACTACCGTATTTGGAAATGTAAGAACNTCACAAGCAACGCGCAATGCTCTGTTTTTATTAGAAGAAATTGGAATTAATGTGCCAGTAGCATCTGGTCTTCATAAACCCAGGGTATTACCACCTTTCCCACCCAGCGCAGCTGTTCATGGTGAGGAAGGTTTTGGATCCCTTCTGGAGATTAANCCCAGAAACAGTCCATGTGCTGAATTGGCCCCAGAATTTTTAGTTCGGATGGCACAAGAAAATAAAGGTGAAATTACGTTATGCCCAATAGGACCGTTAACCAATGTTGCCGCTGCGATAGATTTAGATCCAGATTTTTGTAAAAATTTAAAAAATATCGTTATTATGGGTGGGAGCCTTCGTGCTGGTGGTAATATTACCCCAGCAGCTGAAGCTAATATCTATCATGACCCTCATGCGGCGGATTTTGTATTTGAAAACGGTTCCAACATTACGATGGTTGGGCTGGATGTAACAGACCGAGTGGTATGCTCGCGTGAATATTTTAAGGCTCTGGCTTTAGAGAGTCCGCATATTGGTAGCTTACTGAACCAGATGGCAGATTTTTATATAACTTTTTATGAGAGTATAAGTAAAATTAATGGGTGTGGCATGCATGATCCCACTGCACTTATAAAATGTGCTGAGCCAAGTTTTTTCAAAACTGAAGCTCATAAAATAAAAGTGATACTGTCTGGCGAAAGAATGGGCGAAACAATTTCAGATCTGAATCTTAAAAGGCCTAATATTGAAATATGCGTAGATGTAGATATTTCTGCGGTAAAAGACGATTTTTTCTCAAATGTCGCAAAGCTTAAGTAATAATTATCTTGTCCCCGGTTCAACACCTCGTTAAACGAGACAGCGGAGACGTGGCCGAGTGGTCGAAGGCGGTTCCCTGCTAAGGAATTAAACGTTAACGCGTTTCGAGGGTTCGAATCCCTTCGTCTCCGCCATTATACAGGCGTGTAAAAAATGGTTTAAGCGTTTAAGTAATGCTTAACCAGAAGGTGTCAGAATGAGAAATGTTAAAACTTTTAAAAAAATTGCTACTTTGATTGTTTTAGCAGCTGTGGGCTGGGGTATTTATGTAAATCTTGGTCTTTTTTGCTGCACCTCTTTTTAATTCGTTATTTATCTATTAGTTTTATTTTGTGGCAATCAAAAGTTTTGAATTTGTCATTAGATAATAGTACTTATTAACTATTGGTGAATTTGCTATGAACAATACTGCCCGCAACCTATCTCCTCTTGCTCTCTTAACTCTTGCAGCTTGTGGTGGTTCCACAACCAGTGGTCCATTTAAAGTAACCGGTAAGGTAGAGAATGGGCCGCTCGCGGATGCCTATGTATTTTTAGATTATAATGATAATGGCAAGTCGGATGGTGGTGATGAAGTATGGGTCCTTACCAATGGCTCAGATCACGCGAGTGGTGCAGGTTCCTTCGAATTAACTGCAGCGAAGACTGGGTTTACACTTGTCGCATTAACTACTGAACAGACCGTTGATACAGCAACTGATGCAGGATACGGCGCTGGCGTTGTTTTGAGAGCCCCTGAGGGCTCGTCCATGGTAACGCCAAGCACAACAATTGTTGAAGGCCTTATGGCTAAAGATGCAGCCTTAACGGCTGACGAGGCAATAAAGAAGGTAGCAACAGCTTTAGGGTTTGAGGATACAAATTTATTGACCTACAGCGCTTACGCTGACCAAACAAATATGGGTGAAGCAGAAAAAGAGAAGGCACTTAAGTTTCAACAAAGTAACAATAAATTGATTGCTACTGTCAATTCGTTTGCTGCTGCTGCCGAAGGATCTGGAGTACTGGAGGAAGGCAAAGCTTTTGATTTAGCATTGAGTTCGGTTGTTCAAGTATTAAACGAAAAAATAGATAGTGATGCCGTACTTAGTTTCTCTACGGACTTGGACGAGATTAAAGCAAAAATGATTAAAGATGTTGGTCAATATGCTGCTGACAATTCAGGGCTCGGAATTGATCCAACCAAATTTAGTAGTGTAGCAGATGATGTTGAAACTGCGGTAGGCCACGTCATAACAAAAATAGAATCCATTAAATACGCTAATGTTAAGGCCGAAACGACCACCCAAGATGATATTGCCGATATCTTTTCAATAGTAAAAGTTCTGGCAGGCCAAGTTAAAGATGGTGCTGAAGCCTTAAAGGCTGGCGGTGCACTTAACATCGCCATGACAGATGCAACAAAAGTAACTGATGCAGTTTCAAATAAAGCTCCAACAGATATCGCAGTGATGTCGTCTTTTGCAGAAAACAAAGATGATTTAATCATTGGTTCTGTAACGACAACTGATGTTTCTGATACTCACAAATACGCAATTGTTGGAGGAATTGATAAAGACGTTTTCAAAATCACAGAGGCTGGAGAGTTGTCTTTTAAGGCACGCCCTGATTACGAAACGATGATTTCTTTAAAGAAGGCGACTTATGATGTTGCTATTCAAAGTAAAGATTCAGGTGGCAAGACCTTTGTAAAGACGCTCAAAATAGCAATTACTGATGCTAACGAAAAGCCAACTGTATTAAATGTAATTTCAGACCAAACTATAGCTGAAGATAGTGCTCTTACCTTTCAATTTAATTCAAATGTATTTTCTGATGCCGATGAGGGTGATTCACTTACGTACACTGCAACTTTGTCAGATGGGAATGTATTACCAAGCTGGCTGTCTTTTGACGCCGCAACACGAATTTTTAGCGGGACACCTGTAAATACTGACGTAGGAATAATTACAGTTAAAGTTACCGCCGCGGACACGGGCGGCCTTTCTGCATCAGATGTTTTTAATATTAAAATCAGTAATACTAATGACGCCCCAACTTTGTCCAATGCGATAGCAGATCAAGTAATTTCGCAAGACAGCAACCTTAGCTTTAGGTTTGATACAAACGTTTTTTCTGATATCGATATGGATGACACGATCGCTTACACTGCGGCTTTGTCAGATAATACAGCACTGCCAGCATGGCTTAGTTTTGATGCTTCAACGCGGACTTTCACAGGAACTCCGTCTAGTAGTGATGTTGGTTCTATCGCGATTAAATTAACTGCCACTGATACTTCAAATTCGGTTGTTTCTGATTTTTTTAATCTAACTGTGACAACTACCAATGCAGCTCCCTCTATTACATCATCCGCTCTTACCACGGCTATTCAGGATGCCGGCTACAGTTACACCTTTGCGGCAACTGACGCTGACGCAGGTGACACGGTGACTTATTCTGCTTCGGCTCTACCCTCATGGATACAATTTAATATATCGACCGGTGTTTTATCGGGAACGCCCACGAGTAGTGATGTTGGAACGCATGACATAGTCTTAAAGGCAACTGACAGTTTGGGAAGCGTTGATACTCAAGCTTTTAGTCTAACTGTAAAAAGCCCGCTGTCAGATGTTATTGGGACTAATGCTACGTTTACTCCAAAAGTTTTTGCTCCCTATGATTTAGGTGCTGTGATTGGTTCAATAGAGTTAGATACAAGCATTACTGGTTCTTTTTCTAGAGTTGATGATTTGGTTTCGAGCAAAACTGTATTCGAAGCCTCAGGTAATCAATTAAAGTTAGGTGATACATATTATTTTGATCCTGAGACTATGACATTTTCTTCTACTGATGGAACATATTTTTCTTACACTGCTGATAACCCTTGGACACTTGGTCTATATAATAGTGACGATACCGATAATGGTTATTATTCAAACACTGGTGGTCCAGTTGCCGATGCCTCATTACTAATCAGCGATGACCTTTTTTCTGGAGTGTCAGTCACAAATGCTCCCTATAACATTGGTGGTCAACCTACCAAAGTAGCTGCAAAAGTCGGTACAAACTACATCGATGCAATTTTGCCAGATGATCCGGTGGTTTGGAAAACAAGCCTTGCTAATATTCCAGATCAAACATCGGCAAAGGAAACAGTAATAACGTATAGCTTTGCTGGTCTTGGAGGTGCAACACCCTTATACGCTGTTGACAGGTCTGGTGCCGTTATTGACGAAGTAACTGCAGGGGTTAAGCCATTCAATGACACCCATATTGCTGCAACACGTTTGGTGCTGGAAGAATTTAGCAATATTGCTAACTTAAAGTTTGTTGAGGTGGCTGAAGTCGGTAGTGACGTGGGTGTAATACGATTTGCTTTCACGGATTATGATCGAATTAATGCTGACGTTGGTGGTAACTCTTGGGGTTGGGCAATGGGACCTAACAATCAACCAAATGGTGGGGATATCTGGATAGATTCTGAACACAGAGCGGCAGATGCTAAATGGGACCAAGGAACTTCCTATAATTTTGGAAATTTAATACATGAAATTGGACACGCTTTAGGGTTAGATCATCCTTTTGATGGCAAAGATACCTTAGCAACAAATGTTGATTTTGTGAATTACACGATCATGTCTTACACCCAGCCAACTAACTTTGGCGCATGGAACGGATCAGGAGATGATGCAGAATACTTAATTTCAACATCTCCAATGGTTTACGATATCGCTGCACTGCAACACCTGTATGGTNCNGCNGCGCATAATGTGNGTGATACAATCTATAAATANGATCCCAGCAANCCAATTTCAGAGGCTATTTGGGATTCTGGGGGCACTGACCTGCTAAATTTTAGTGACTTTACTCTTGCTTGTTCTATAAATCTTGCTCCNGGTGGATATTCGACGATTGCCTTCACTGATTGGACAATGAACGATAACNTTGGGATTGCNTATGGGGCTNTCATNGAAAATGCNATNGGTGGAAGTGGGATTGATGTTGTAGTCGGAAATAGTGCTGANAATATTCTTTATGGAGGGGCTGGGGCAGGTGTAAAAGATACCCTAACAGGAAGTTCTGGCGCAGATACTTTTGTTTGTAGCCTGTCTGATGCGACAACTGCTTTGGAAACTGCTGATATTATATCTGATTTTACGAATGGGATAGATTTTATAGGTCTCGAAGATAGATCTTATACTGATTTAACGATTTCAAATAGCTCTGGTAATACCAAGATTATGGATACAAGCAGTAGTAAAATCCTTTTTATTCTGAGCGGAGTAGATCATACTTTGATTGATAATGCAGATTTTGTGGTAACGGATTTCATTTAAAGTTTGTTTAAAAATAAAAATTTTTTTAAAAACATATGATTGTTTGGCATAATAATTTATAAATAATTACATTAAAACAATAAGTTAAATACTTAAACTAATGTAATAATATGTTAAAGAGGGATCTCTTTTATTAATACGATGACCTAACTGAGAGTACCTGAATATCAAGATTGTGGAATATAACTTTATAGTGAATGAAAGAGTTCATGTAACCTTAATATTAGATTTTCGGTTTTAGTCATTTATATGGCATGAATTTTGCTGCTTGTCTTTTGAGAAGTCTCGTATCAATGATTGGTGATTACGATATGCGCAAGAATAAAGTAGCCCTAAGCTTATCTCCGCTGGGTTTATTAACACTCGCGGCCTGTGGAGGTGGTGGTGGCACTAGTGGTTCCGGGATAA
>NZVF01000060.1 GCA_002698165.1 Planktomarina sp.
ATGTTGAGGATTTCCATATTTACTACTAATATAAGCACCCGCATAAGGCATGTTTCTGGATACGCGAAACCCAGATTCAGAAAATGCCAAACGAACTTGGTTAACTATATCCAAATTAGCAGCCGCGCCAAACCGATCTCCCAAAACAATTTGAGGTGGCGGGCTGGCCCCTGATCCCAGCTTTACACACTCGTGAGGCATTGAGTGGCAGTCAATAAGTATGACATAACCAAACCTCTTTCGTGTTGCCTCAAGTAGACTCTTTAAACATAAATGATATGGATGCCAAAAACTCAACAATCGCGCCTGAGCTTCCACTAAAGAAATCTTAGAAGCATAGATAGGTTTGTTTTTCCCAACTAAACGAGGAATTACTCCCAGACCAGACGATGCTCTCCCATTTCGTCCAAGAGTTTTAGCACCATCAACTAAGATTGGGTCGAGATCTCTCACATCACGGTTAAGATCTACAAAGGCTCTGGGTACGTTCGCTGCCAAAAGTGGTGAACCAAACTCCGGCGCTGACATAAACAGTTTATCAACGAAGGCATCTTCCGATGTCCGTATTGCAATATGATCCAACACCGAAGACTTCAAAAAATCTGGGGAATAGAAAAGCCCAGAATGTGGTGACGAAAACACAACACTACTTAGTAGATCAGCGGGCGAATAAAGATTAAACGGTTCTATAGTCATTAAAAAAATTTAACACATTTAACAAATTTTTAAAACATTTTGTCCCTAAATTAAATTTTACTCTCACTATTTTACAACTCACTTTAAAATTATAACTTGAAGACTCGGTACCCGCTGCTTATACGGCCGCTACGGGTACGAACTCACACGGCTGATATTTCAATTATGTGAGCTATGTGTCGGTTCAACGGGCGCGTAGCTCAGCGGTAGAGCACTTCGTTGACATCGAAGGGGTCACTGGTTCGATCCCAGTCGTGCCCACCATGTAATTTAGCTAGGGCCCTGCCGTAGCCCAGTTTTGAAGGAAAAGACCAATGAAGGTCAAAAACTCACTCCGCTCTTTGAAGGGCCGCCACCGTGACTGCCGGATCGTGCGCCGAAAAGGGCGTGTTTATGTAATAAACAAAACTCAGCCCAGATTTAAGGCTCGTCAAGGATAAATATCTGATCAACGATATAGAAAAAGCTAGGCAATGGGATGGCTTTTTCATTTTAAGATCTACTAATTTCCAATGGCAATGGGCCATAGGTTTACTCTGCAGCGATGAATATTTCAGCTTTCTCAACCCTAACAGCAGAAAACTTAAATTCTGGAATCTTTCCATATGGATCAACCGCAGGATTAGTTAAAATATTTGCAGCTGCTTCTACGAAAGCAAATGGCAGAAAAACCATGTCTGGCGCAATACTACGATCCTCACGGGCCATAATGTCGATATTCCCACGTTTTGTTGTCAGTCGAACCAATCCACCTGGTTCCACACCAAGCTTCCGCAGGGTAGACGGATGCAAAGAACAATTCGCTTCAGGTTCAACAGAATCTAATACCACAGAGCGCCTCGTCATGGAGCCAGTATGCCAATGCTCAAGCTGCCGGCCAGTGGTCAATATCATGGGGTATTCATCATCGGGCATCTCATCCGGCGCAATTAAATCGGCAGGCGTAAACTTAGCACGACCATCCAGCCTTGGGAAACCATCGCCAAATACTATGGGCTGACCTGGGTCAGTAGGTGAGAGCGACGGGTAGGTAACCGCGTTTTCATCCTCAAGCCGATCCCAACTAATATTGTCAAAAGATTTCATAGTGAGTTTCATCTCAGCAAAGACTTGGCTTGGATGGTTATAAGTCCAACCCAATCCAAGACGTTTAGCCAACTCTACCTCTATCCACCAATCCGCGCGTGCATCACCTGGTGGCGAAACAGCGGGACGACCCATTTGTACTTGTCGATTGGTATTTGTAACTGTCCCACTTTTTTCAGCGAATGCCGCGGCCGGAAGAATAACATCCGCATAATTTGCAGTTTCTGTTATGAAAATATCTTGGACAACTAGATGCTTGAGCTTCGCAAGAGCGTCACGGGCATGAACCACGTCTGGATCCGACATCGCAGGATTTTCACCCAAAACGTACATACCACATATATCGCCAGCGTGGACAGCGTCCATTATCTCTGTAACTGTCAGTCCTTTGTTTGCGTCGAGGGGCTCGTTTACGCCACCATCCCTTGCCCACACATCAGCAAATTTTGCCCGCACATCATCACTGACAACAGTTTGCATATCAGGCAAAAACATTGGGATTAGTCCAGCATCAGATGCTCCTTGGACATTATTTTGTCCNCGCAAAGGGTGCAAGCCAGTACCTGGCCTACCAATCTGNCCGGTCATCAATCCGAGACTAATCAAGCAACGCGAATTGTCNGTGCCATGGATATGTTGNGATACGCCCATACCCCAAAATATCATCCCAGCCTTAGCANCAGCAAAAGTACGAGCCACATCTCGTATAACTTCCGGATTAATACCACAAATTCCCTCCATTTTCTCAGGGGAGAATTTTTTCAGGTGCTCCCTCTCAGCATCCCAATTCTCAGTGTATGCCTCGATATATTGTTGATCATACAACTTCTCCTCAACAATCACATGCATAATAGCATTAAGCATTGAAACATCAGTGCCAGGTCGGAATTGAAGCATGTGACTGGAGAAACGCTTCAACGCCTGACCGCGTGGATCCATTACAATTAATTTTCCACCGCGTTTCGTAAATTGTTTAAAGTAAGTCGCAGCAACCGGATGATTCTCAATTGGATTTGCGCCAATTACGATTGCAACATCAGCATTTTCTATCTCATTGAATGTTGCAGTTACTGCACCAGACCCAACATTTTCCATTAAAGCTGCTACACTAGAAGCGTGACAGAGACGGGTGCAATGATCAACATTGTTGTGCCCAAAACCCTGACGTATCAATTTTTGGAATAAATAAGCTTCTTCATTAGTACATTTTGCTGAACCAAAACCAGCCACAGAGGCACCGCCCTTAGACTGTTTTAATTTTGCCAAACCACCGGCCGCAAAATCCAATGCTTCTTCCCAACTCGCCTCACGAAAAACGTCACCCCAATTACCAGGGTCAACATTAAGACCTTTAGAAGGCGCATCATCACGTCGAATTAATGGCTTTGTTAAACGGTGGTCATGATGAATATAATCAAAACCAAAACGACCTTTTACGCACAAGCGCCCCTCATTAGCAGGTCCGTTGATACCATCAACGTATTTTACTCGTCCGTCTTTTACTTTGAGATTGACCTGGCACCCAACACCACAAAACGGGCAGATACTCTTAGTCTCACTATCAAAGTCTTTGCTATCACCAACCTGATTGGCATCAGTCACAGTAGCAGGCATCAAAGCACCAGTTGGACAGGCTTGCACGCATTCGCCACATGCGACACAGCTACTGTCACCCATTGGATCAGACATATCAAAAGTTGGATAAGAGTCATGGCCTCGACCAGACATACCAATTACGTCATTTACTTGGACCTCACGACAAGCCCTTACGCAAAGCCCACACTGAATGCAGGCATCTAAACTCACCGACATCGCAACATGGCTATCGTCTAATAGAGGAATACGCCCATCCTCTAATTTTGGAAAACGGCTCTCTAAGACACCTTGACCCTCAGCCATCTCCCACAAGTGACTCGACTTGTCGTGAGCAACCTCCATTTCAGGTTGGTCTGCCACAAGCATTTCCATGACCATCTTTCGCGCCTGCGTCGCGCGATCAGAGCGAGTGTGCACGACCATACCATTTGAGACTGGCCTAATGCACGACGCAACCAAGGTACGTTCACCCTCCACTTCAACCATGCAAGCACGACAGTTGCCATCTGATCGATACCCCGGTTCATCACGATGACACAGATGTGGTATGATGAATCCCTGCCCCTTGGTAACATCCCAGATTGTTTGTCCAGGTTGGGCCGAAATTTCATTACCATCCAAAGTAAAGGTGACTGTTTCTGACAAAGCGTTTCTCCTTTGGACGTACTGATCAACTAAACCATGTATCTTCAAGAAACACACCCCATACGCGACAAACATGACAGAATTTGCGCCAAATCAAGTTGCCAATCTACTCCCAAAAATCACAATTGGCAAACATTATGAAACACGCTACTCAATCGTTATGGAATTAAGTGAAATAATTTTAGTCCGCCACGGACAGGCTAACACTGGTGCAAAAAATGAGGAAAGTTACGATAAACTTTCTCCAACAGGCCACCAACAAGCTATATGGTTAGGAGACTATCTGCGCGGAAATTTGAAAACTTGCGATAGATTAATTTGTGGAACTCTTCGAAGACATCGTGAAACAGTAGAAGGTATAAATTTTCAAGAAAATGTTCAAATCGATCCTCGGGTCAATGAAATGCGTTATTTCGACTTGGCTGAAGAATTTAAAGTACAAACAAAGACCCCAATTCCAAATTCCCATGAAGAATTTATTTTGCACGCTCCAAAGTTGTTTAATTCTTGGTATCGTGGAGAACTTGACGCTGTCCATGAAAGTTACCTACATTTTGCTCAGCGCTTCAAAAATTTGATAACAGAACTCATAGCACTTGGTGGACGTAGTGTAATTATTACCTCTGGCGGGGTCATCAGCATGTTTATTGCGGAATTGTTCAAGCTTGGTCCCAATGGATTTGCACGCCTATTATTTCCAATCTATAATTCATCCATTCATAAATTCCATTCTTGGGGAGATGAGATTTTTATGATTAGTTATAACGCTACGCCTCATTTGGATCTCGAAGACCGCCACTACGCCCAGACTATAGTTTAAGCTATTAACTTGCAGATAAATAACCAATCATGACCAGTATTTGGATTAGAGCTGAACAACGCTCAAATGAACAGCGGGTAGGTATAACACCGGATGGTGTGGACAACCTGGTATCAGCCGGGTTTAACGTGATAATTGAACGAGACCAAACCCGAGCAATTCCAATTCAACAGTTTAAAAATGTTAAAATTGTAGATGCAGGAACTTGGCAGAACGCACCAAGCGACACCATTATATTTGGTTTAAAAGAACTTCCAAATGACAATACTCCACTCAAACACCGTCATATTATGTTTGGTCATGCCTATAAAGGGCAACCTGACGGGCAAAAACTACTATCCCGCTTTGCTGCCGGTGGCGGCATATTGTATGATTTAGAATACCTAACGGACGAGACAGGTAGAAGAGTAGCCGCTTTCGGTTATTGGGCAGGTTTTGCAGGTGCTGCCGTAGCCATCAAAAGTTGGTCTGCGGTTCAGCTTGGAAAGCGATGCTCTGCGATGCAGCCATTTCCAAATGCCAAAAGCTTGGAGGCAGATATCGCGGCTAGCCTTTCGCAAACAAGGCCACGAGTAATTGTTATTGGAGCTAACGGTCGCGTTGGTACCGGTGCCATAGATTTTTGTGATAGGCTAAACGTAACAACGACTAAATGGGATATCAGTGAAACAGCCCATGGCGGTCCATTTCCAGAAATTTATGAGCATGAAATATTTTTGAATTGTGTGCTAGCAAATAAAGAAACTCCCGTCTTCATTCCAAAATCAGTTATACATAAAGAGCGAAAACTCTCAGTAATAGGTGATATTGCATGCGATCCAAAAAATTTTTATTCGCCAATAAAAATCTATGATACTGAAACAACTTGGGAGCAGCCTACACGGAGGATCTGTAATGACCCAATTTTAGATGTAACGGCTATTGATAATTTACCGTCAATTTTACCTCAGGAAAGCTCAAAGGATTTTGCNTCACAGTTANTGCCNAGCCTTTTATCATTAGACAATATTGAGGCNGGTNTTTGGAAAAANGCGAAGCTCTTGTTTGACCAAAAAAAACCAAATTAATTTANCCAAATATGCGAGAAAAAAGCCAATGAGGCCAAAATTGGCTAGAACGCACGNACCAGGAGAATAGGCTNGGGAAACTTCTTTTAAAACGATTACCTGNCATATGACNCATCATGTAATCAGCCGCCNCATCAGGTGACATAATAAATGGCATTCGAAATTTATTTTTATCAGTTTGGCGAGTTTTAATAAATCCTGGGNTTGATAACTGCACCCTAATCCCCGACGTNCGCAAATCTGCATAAAGGCTTTCCGCCAGTGACATAATGCCTGCCTTNGACGCGCCATAACCAATGGCGCCCGGGAACCCACGGGTTCCGCTCAAACTTCCAGTAATAACAATATGACCTGCATCCCGCTCTAAAAANTGATCCATAACTTGATCCAATACTCGGAAAAGTCCTGTAAAATTAATTTCTGCCATAGCAATCGCATTGGCACCATTCCATTGGCTAGCAGGCATGGGCCAGTAGACACTTGCAAGAAAAATAACACCGTCCACGCGACCCAACTCTGCACCAACCCTGGCAACGCTNGCNCCGTCAGCGAGNTCCAAAGGCATTACCTGTACTTTTTTTGATATTTTTTTGGCAAGCTCGTTTAATCGCTCCTCTGATCGGGCAGATATAACCAGTTCAGCGCCNGCAGCACTCATCTTGTGAGCTAAGGCACGCCCAAGCCCTTCACTGGCGCCAACTAACCAATAACGCTTTCCATTAAAGTTCATTCAGCCGCAATCTGATCAGGTAATTCTGGGCGCATTGTTGCTACCACTTCAGCAACCTTTATTCCAAACTTTCTAAATTGACTACGATTCATCACAACACCATTTTCCATCAAATACATCCAATCTGTAACNTTCAAAGCATGACCACCCGCCTCTTTTGTTAGCTTTATAGTATACTTTAATACAACCGCAGAGCCAGCCTGATGCCCAGTACCTGTACCAACCAAATCTTCAGCGTCAGCANTAATAACTCCATCTTTTCCTAATTTCAGCGTCCACATTCGCTTCTGCGAATTGCCACTATCATAATTAAACGTTTCAGAAATTTGNCCCTCATTACCATCCCAACTGGCTTGCATTTTCGCCACAAACCGCGTCGAAACACGACCAAAAGGACCATAAATAATTCCTTCAGACAACATTGGACCATTTAAGTTTTTACGAATATCAAATTNGGGAGACTTAGTCTCATAATCAGTCGATTTTTGAGCNTGAAAACCAATTTTTTTTCTTAAAAAGAGATAAATTGAAAAGATAAATAAAATNCCTAAAAATATCAGTTCTAATGTCATATCTAATCATCCTGTAAAGGGGTTTTAATCAAAATTAAGATCGCAACCANTTTTAAAAACAACGGGCAAATCGCATATAAAATCGTCAACATAATCAATGACTGCTTTGCTTGTTCATTAGCTGTCGCATCAAACCCNGAAAACTCAAGAAGAGGAAANAANATTATTGCTGCAAGCGCCAANGTCAACTTATTCANTAAAGACCATAGTCCAAATCCCTGTCCACCATTTGGAGCAATAATGGCCAGTCTTTGAGCGAATGCCGCTGGCATCAAAGTTAAATCTGCACTTATTGCTGCCCCTGAAACGAGGCAAACAAACGTAAAAATCCAGAGGTCACCAGCGCCTAAGAAACCACTCAATGCAAAAATTACCATTGCGAGGCCCATTGCCAGAAATAAACAGCGGCGGGTTCCAAAGCGACGTGCCGCCATCGTCCATATCGGCGCCGCAGCTGCCGCTGAAATAAAAAACAACATTAAAAGCGCGCCCGCCCAAGATGGTGCCTGAAGCCGGTGACTAACAAAAAACAAAAATAATGAAGATGTCACTGCAACCGGAAGAGCATTTACGAAAGCTAAAATTAATAACAAACGNGTATCACGATCTTGCCAAACTAATAGAAAATTTGATGGTTTTCTTTCAATCGCGGCTACCCACTGGTTTTTCATCATCCATAAAGAAATTAAACCTAAGCAACCAAAGCCCAACACAAAAAGAAGCATAGGTTGCGAACTCCAAATCATAAGCAGTCCTGGCGCTACCGATGCCAAGCATATGCCAATCAAAGCACCAGTTTCACGCCAAGCCGCCAATCGCATATGCCCATCGTTCAAATCACCAACAGAGGTAATACCCTGGGCATAAAAATTAATGGTTAGAAAACTAAATGCACTGAAAAGACATGTCATCGAAACTACAAACCACAGTAGAGGCGAAGTTTGGGGTGGAACTGCAAAAAGCATACTCATGGATCCAATTAGAATGATAACTGCGAGCGCCACCCAAAACCATCGTTTATGGCCCATGTTTTCAGATATCCAACCAAACATGGGGTCTTGTATCGCATCCACTAATCGCAACCAAAACAAAACAGCAGCAATACTAGTCAAGCCNACACCATAATTTTCTGCATAAAAAGTTGGTGCAAAAATATAAATTGGCAGCCCAGCTGCCGCAAGCATGCCTCCAAATACAGCAAATGAGATTGGTGAAAAATTATTAGCGATCATCATCGACTTACATCATTTTGTGGTGCTTCTGGGCATGAACGGAAAGTGGCTTTAAGCCACCACAGCTTTACAGCTTGCCAATGGATAAGACCCAGAACCCGCCTAGATCCAAATGGTCGCCTCAAAAAAGACAAAATTATAGCCTTGTTGGTAAGAGCCCTTCGTGGACCCACTAATGTAGCAACCAAACCACCTTTTTTGCGCTCATATTCGATAGTTATGGAGATTTGCTTTGAACTTATATCAAAATTAAAAGAGTAAGACCCCTCGATGGGCTGAAATGGNGAAACATGAAAANCTTTTTCTGCCTTGATTACGTCAGACGCCGTAATTGGGGACTGATCGTCATTGTAGCATAGGTAACAGTGACGTTGCCCAAAAGTATTACTGACCTCAGCAATCACTACACGCAGACTGTCTTCTAAATCATAACAAAGCCAGAAACTTACTGGATTAAAAACATGTCCTAAAATACGTGGTTGTGCTAACAGCAATATATTTTCGGAACCGGGCAACTCATTTGCTTTCAGAATATTTTGCNCCCAACCCAAACCATCTCCACTCTTTGGTGGGCCACCATGATCCACATCATAAACACTAAAAAGATTAAAACGATTAAAAGAAAATAAACTCAAAAACTGCTTTGGTTTTTTAAGATCAAGCAATAGGTAATCGACTGCATAAGAGAAGGAATTGCTTATTTTTCCTTTGCGACCATGAAATGTTTGGGCCTGGATATAATCGATGCCCTTCATTCTGCAGCAATATTTGTACGAGAACGCTCCAAAATCAGTTGAGCGACACCTATCCCCGTAGCCAGCCCATCCTCATGAAAACCATCTCTCATCCATGCGCCGCAAAACCANGTGGAATTGGAACCGTTAAGATTTCTCAAATCGCGCTGTGCTTTAAGTGCGGCTAAATCAAAAACGGGGTGACGAAATATGTACTCATCATAGACCAGTGAAGGGTTGATCGGACGTTGAGAATTCAAAGTAACAAAACAGGGATCATCTTCTGGCAAACTCTGCAGCCGGTTAATCCAATAAGTCAGATCAATACGATCTGATTTATGCTCCTTGTCCTCTGTATATACCCAAGATGCCCAAGCCGCCCTCCTCTTTGGCATTATTGCCGTGTCGGCATGCAGAAGCATTTTATTGGGTTGGTACTTAATCGCCTCTAGAGATACTTTTTCTGTATCGGTTGNGTCCCTCAATATGCCTAGTGTGATATCAGAATGCGTAGCAAAGATTACCTCGTCAAAAAACTCATACTCGCCATCAGCCNCCTTTACCTCAACACCCCCTTTTACACGACGCACAGACTGTGCTGGGTTTGAAGCCCTAATCTGAACTCCCGAATTTAAGAGGACAGTTTCTACTCGAGATACATATTCACGAGATCCACCTTTTACGGTCCTCCAATTGTGTTGCCCCGCCGTTCCAAGTAAACCGTGGTTTTTCATAAACTTTATCATTGGTAGCGCTGGGAATTCTAAAATTTTAGTGATCGGTGTTGACCAAATTGCACCAGTAAAAGGCGTGAGATAGTAATCCCTGAACCATATACCCAATTTCCATTCGGCAATAAGATCTCCAATCGTAATATTAGGGTCAATTGTTTTACTATTCGCAAGTTTATTGAATTTTAATATGTCACGCATCATTCCCAAGAACTTTGGCCGCAAGATGTTGCGCTTTTGAGCTATAATAGCTTTTGGCGCCAACACACCATACTCAAGCCATCCNCCATCAATCGATGCACCAAAACTCATATCTGATGGAATTGTTGGAACACCCAATTCTTTGAATAGATCCGACAAGTGCGGATAGTTTACTTCATTATAAACCAAAAAACCTGTATCCACCGGCATATTTTTGTTCTTGCCTGCCAGTACAGTGCGAGCATGGCCTCCCAACTGACTGGAAGACTCGAATAAAACGACCTGATCCAAATGACGCAGCTCTAATGCGGCGCCCATCCCTGCAATGCCACCTCCAATGACTGCAACTTTTTTAGCATCACGTTGGATCTGTTCAAATGGCATTTGGACGCCCTCATTTNAAGTTTTAATATAATACGTAAGCGACATACAAATGGATTACATTTTTAGAAAGTGGTATCTGCGTTATCTAAAGTGATTTGTCGAGCACCAATGTATTGTGCACGTGTTNCCNCNAAATGGCACGAATCGAGTGTAAACTACTTTCTNATAGTGTATANACAANNTATAANCTCNAAATGTTTGAACCAAAAGGNGATATNCCCAGCTGTGGAAAATACAAAACCTATAAATCGTTGGGTAAAACAGCTTCAGCTAATACAAAAAAGCCAGGATGAGNAAGCATTCAANGAGCTGTTTAGCTATTTTGCGCCTCGGGTTAAATCTTTTTTGATGAAATCTGGCGCATCCAACAGTATAGCCGAAGAATGTTCCCAAGAAGTTATGGCNACCGTGTGGCACAAATCACATTTATTTGATCCCAGTCGTGCCAGCCCATCAACTTGGATATTTACGATAGCCCGNAATAAAAACATTGANGCTATGCGAAAACAGAATCGTCCAGAGCCAGATGATTTAGCTTGGGGNCCAGCATCNGAACCGGCNCCTGCCGATATTTTAGCCCTGCAACAAGAAACAGATCAATTAAAATTAGCCATGTCTGCCTTGCCAGACCAACAGCTATCACTTTTACAAAAAGCTTATTTTGGGGACCTTAGTCACAGCGAAATAGCAAAAGAAACGGGTCTACCCCTTGGCACAATCAAATCGCGCCTTAGATTAGCTCTAAACAAANTNCGGCAGACTATNAAATGAANACTAAACTTAAAGTAAAGCATCACCTTAGCGACCAGTTACTTATGGCCTATGCAGCTGGCGCACTTCCCGAAGCGTTCAACCTCATCGTGGCAACACACATACAAATGTGTGATCAGTGCCGGGCAGCCTCCGAAGCCTATGACGCTGTGGGCGGGGTATTGCTTNANGATATGTCNAAGGTCTCNATGTCAAAGAATGCNNTAGATANAACAATGGCACTAATTNCGAANTCTCCAGAAATTCATAAAANAAGGTCTAACGGCGACGTNCCTCACCCATTAGCCGCTTACATNGGTAGCAGTTTGTCTGACGTGAAGTGGAAGCCAGTTGGCATGGGAGTACGCCAGTCAGTTTTAGAAACCTCTAATTCAGCTAGTGCCCGCTTACTTTATATACCTGCCGGTACGGCAGTTCCTGACCATGGGCATCGCGGCACCGAACTTACATTGGTATTGAAAGGTGCTTTTTCTGATGAGACAGCCCGTTTCTCAGTGGGTGATATAGAAATCGCCAATCAGGATTTGGAGCATACCCCCGTCGCAGATATGGAAGAAGATTGTATTTGCCTTACCGCTACAGATGCTCCACTTCGGTTCAATGCTTGGGTTCCACGCATTGCCCAGCGTTTTTTAAGGATTTAGAATAAACCACAAATTTTGATTTTTGTAAAAAGGCATTTAATAATTTTTGGACAGGTTTAATTTCTAGCCGAACTTCGATTTAACAATAATTTAAAAAAGATTTAAGTAGCGGTAGCTCTCAAAAAAATATAACCAAGGTGAGTTAACTCACCTTTAAGAGCTCTAAAATGGAAATTAAGGTTTCAAATAACGCAATAACGCTTTGGGTGGGAGCGATATTTGTTGGTTTGATTTTAGGTATCACAGGGGCAATAACAGCACATTACTTCAGGTATGGGATACATTTAATAAGTATTATTTTTGAGAAACCTCAAAATTTAATCCAGACATTTATTATATATAATATAACACTCGGCTTAGCTGTTTTCTTGATACTTTGGTTAAAAAAAGTTTCCAAATCCAAAGACTGGCAAGGGCCTGCTGACAGTATCTATTCTGTCCATCGTATAGATAACGAATTAGATGTAAAATTAGGATTTTTTAGCACTATTGCTGCATTTATTTCGGCGGCTGGCGGTGCTTCTGTTGGCCAATATGGCCCACTTGTTCACCTTGGTGCCACTATAGGATCTTGGCTAAAAACAAAAGTTTCTGTAAATTTTTCTGCTGATGTATTTATAGGAGCTGGAATCGCAGCTGCTATATCAGCAGGCTTTGGAGCCCCATTCGCAGGTATAATTTTCGCACATGAAGCCATCTTAAGACATTTTGCGTTCAAAGCTTTAGCGCCGATTGCCATAGCATCAACAATAGCTTTCGGAACAACACAAATATTTTGGCCATCAGAACCATTTTTTGAACAAACAGCGTTGAGTGGAGCCATAAGCTTAATGGTCTTGGTTTCTTGTTTAATTGGGCCAATATTTGGCTTTGTTGCAGTCATATTCATGAGATCATTGCTATTTTTTTCATCACTACCAGCGTTATTAAAATTAAATCCAAACTATGCAGCTGTGATAATGGTAATATCCCTCAGCCTAATTGGTGCTTTCATTCCAGGTGTAATGGGCCTCGGCTCAACGACCCTTTCATCCCTGCTTGAAAACAACACATTATTGGCTACAGCCTTACTTATTTTAATTGGAAAAATAATTGCTACATCAATTTCACTTGGGTTCGGTTTTTTTGGTGGTGTATTTTCACCAGCGTTACTGATTGGAGCTGCAGCTGGAGCAGCCGTATCTCAAGTTCTAGCCATCAGTGGTATTTATGTTTCCTCAGGCCCAGAAATAATCATTTGTGGGATGGCGGCAGTCACTGGCGCCGTAATCGGCGCCCCTATATCAATGACAATTATTGTCTTAGAACTTACTGGTTCATACGAACTGGCCATGATGTCTTTAACTGGAATTGTAACAGCAATAATGTTTAGCCATCACTATTTTGGGCATTCATACTTCGACAAACAGTTGCTCTTGAGAAATATAGATTTAAGTCATGGTCGTAGCGGACTAATACTGATGGAAAACTCTATTCAACCACTCATTTCAAATAATTTTATCTCAGTCGACAGCAATTCTACCGTCTCACACACCATAAAGTTGATGGCATCAGAAAACACAAGCGAGGCCTACATAAAGAATAGAGATGGATCTTTCGTTGGTAAGGTCTACCTAAGTTCACTTGTTGAAATTGATCCATTAAAGGCAATACTTTCTTGTACAGACCATAACCCAATTTCTCTGAATTCCGATGCATCACTTCAGCAGGCAATCGAAGTTGGATCTGATTTCATTGGTGAAGCAATACCAGTTTTAGATAGGACCAGTCAGAAATTACAAGGAGTGATTTCAGAAAGTGATATATTTAAAGCATATTTGGATTTACAGACACAAATCATAGATTTGGAACACCAGGATTAAAGTTAAAAAGATTAATTTTAGCCAACATCTTTTATGACTTATTTAGCGGCACAACGTTCTCTGGTGCTTCAATTTCTTCAAAATCAAAATTATCTAACTTATTTGCTCTTTTTCCAGCACGCTCAGCTGCAATTGAAATTCCTTCAATATCTTTACGAGCCTGTCCAAAATGTGTGTTCAGTTTTTCTACACGGTCTACTACCAATTCGACGTCACGGTGCAAAAGTCGTAATGCAGTACGGATGGCTCCAGCCTGTTCACGCATTCTAGCATCTTTCAAGATTGCACGCATAGTATTTAAAGTCGCCATGCATGTGGTAGGTGAAACAATCCACACACTTGCCTCAAAGCCATCTCTCACCAACTCAGGAAAATTCGCATGTAATTCTGCATAAACTGACTCTGANGGTAAAAACATTAATGCACCGTCCGCAGTTTCACCATCTAAAATGTATTTTTCAGAGATAGCTTTTATATGAGCCCTCACACTGGTGCGCATAAATTTAGCTGCCTCATTTGCTTCCCAGTCTGTCGACGCATTTCTTAGAGCTTCATAACCCTCCAAAGGAAACTTGCTATCAATAACAATTGGCCCAGGTGGATTGGGTAAGTGGATCAAGCAATCTGCGCGTTTTCCATTCGATAAGGTAACTTGCCAATCATACGCATCTGACGGCAGAGCCTTACTTACAATTTCTTGCAATTGAATTTCTCCAAAAGCTCCACGAGTTTGTTTGTTCGACAAAATATCTTGTAGACTAAGCACATCACCAGATAGCTTTTGAATATTATCTTGGGCTTTATCAATTGTAACTAATCTCTGCTGCAGTTCTCCCAACGATTTAGCTGTATTTTTTGCGCTAGAGTTTAAGTTTAGGCTCATCTGCTCTTGTACGGCAGCCAGACGAGCTTCCATCAACTTGATCATATTACTCTGTTGTGCAGCCTGAGATTCAGAAACATGAGTCAACCCGCCTGCTAATTGCTGCTGGCCATCCCCAATTAATTGAACACGTTCGCTGATAGACTCCATTTGTTTAATTAAAGGGTCTGTAGAATAAGATGAACGAATAGCAATCCGAACCACAAAAATTACTAAAATAACAACTAAAAAAATAATTCCAGTTAATAAAAACATAATAATTTCAGGATTCAATGTCATGTTCGTCCAAACAATTTTGCAATATCAGTCATTGAGAGACTAACATAGGTAGGCCTGCCATGGTTGCATTGACCGGAATATGGTGTGGATTCCATTTCACGCAATAAAGCGTTCATTTCATCAGCCTGCATCCGTCTACCTGTTCGCACTGATCCGTGGCAGGCAACTCTACTTAAGATAGTTTCTATTTTTGAATTAAGACTCTGTATACTACCGCCATCAGACAATTCATCAACAATATCAANCACTAGTTTTTTGACATTAATTTGACCCAATATNGCGGGTATTGTTTGCACTGAAACTGCGCCCTGTCCAAATGCCTCTACTGTAAGTCCAAGTTTAGATAAAACATCACTTTGTTCTAAAAGTAACAAAATCTCATCTTCTGGAAGTGTTATTACCTCTGGAATTAAAAGTGCTTGCGAACGAACTCTAGAGGTATTTAATTGGGCTTTCAATTTCTCATATAAAAGCCGTTCATGCGCAGCATGCGCATCAACAATAATCAATCCCTGATCAGTTTGGGATATAATATAATTTTCATGTAATTGAGCCCGAGCAGCGCCTAACGGCATATTTTGGGTCTCTCTTTGGTACTCTGTTTCGGTTCGAGCTGAAGGCTGCACATCAAAAATAGTTTCATGTTCTCGAGAGGCTGCGTATCCAAAAGAATTACCAACTCGATCCATTTGATAAACTCTTGATTTAGTTTGGGCTTCAAATTTACCTAGGGCCACATCTGCCAAAGTAGTTGCCGTACGATGGCCCGCCTGCGCCATAGATTGGCGAAGACCAGATACAATTAATCCACGCACTATGCCTGGATCTCTGAATCGTACCTCGGCTTTGGCGGGGTGTACATTTACATCAACACGCTCCGGTTCACATTCAACAAAAAGTGCAACCACTGGATGGCGATCACGAGGTAGCAAGTCTGAATATGCACCCCGTAACCCACCCAGAAGGAGTTTATCACGTACCGGGCGACCATTAACAAAAAGAAATTGAGAAATGGCAGATCCACGAGAATACGTTGGCAATCCAGCGAACCCAGTTAAACATATTCCTTCTCGTTCTGCATCTACAGTGATTGCGTTCTCTATAAATGTATTGCCCATTATCTGACCCAAACGGCCACGCAATGCATCAAACATGTCGCCCTGTTCAGCCTGTACTTGTAAAATTATTCGTTCCGTTGCCATATCGCGTAACGTAAAAGAAATTGACGGTTCGGCCATCGCCAAACGTCGAATGACATCAGATATGGATTTTGCTTCCGCCCTATCAGATCTCAAAAATTTTAAACGTGCAGGGGTAGCATAAAACAGATCACTTAGCGTTACTCGAGTTCCCGGTTGCATTGCCACTGGCCGAACTGNNCTNAGCTTTCCACCGTTGACTTGTAACTCAGCGCCNTCAGCTTCACCACACCGGCTCATTATATTNAGCTTTCCCACTGCGCCCAATGAGGGCAGCGCTTCTCCTCGAAATCCAAAACTTTGAATATCCAAAAGATTAGAACCATCNATTTTGCTGGTAGCATGTCTTGTCATTGCAAGCGGTAAATCTTCAGTCCGGATGCCACTCCCGTTATCNGTAACCCTAATAAATGATTTTCCACCATCTACATAATCGATAGCAATGCGTGTTGCCCCAGCATCAATAGCATTTTCAACTAATTCTTTGATCGCTGANGCAGGCCTTTCNACAACTTCACCNGCGGCAATCTGATTAATCGCAGTTTCACTCAACTGTTTAATTACAGGCGTTGAATGGCTTATTTTGGGGTCAAGGCCGAGCATAGTACTACTGATAGCATATTATTTNCCGATTCTACTACTCTTCGTTTAAATGTTTTTGAAGGTTAGANATCAAAAAATGAGGTTATTTGAGTTACTGTCACACTATATTTAAATANAAATCGTTTNGTCCTGAAAANNTNCATATTTTTTTAAGNACCAGGCCTATAAGTTAGTAATTTAAGTCAAATTTTTATTATTATCTGAGGAAAAACATACTAACCCAAGAATACCCAAAAATATAGCGATGTCCGCGACATTGAACGCATATGGGTTTTGATAACCACAACAGCTAATATTTAAAAAATCTGCAACGCCTCCATANAAAAGGCGATCAATTGAATTGCCTAGCGCACCCCCAATCACCAAGCTTGCAGATATAATTGCCANNAAACGTTTTTCATTACGAATCCAATATATTACGAACGNACATATGATTAAAGACACTANTACCAGAACCCATCGAGTAAAATCACCNTAACCGGAAAAGAGGCCAAAATTTACTCCAGTATTCCAAGCCATGTGAAAATGCACAAACCCAGGCCAGACATCAATTGTCCCTTTCGAAATTAAACCCAGCCANTGTACAACTATAATTTTCGTAATCTGATCTAAGCCAAAAGTCAGGGCAACACCCCAGAATAAAACTTTGTTCATGTTAATGCCTAAAATGCCTAATTCCAGTAAATACCATTGCCAAACCAGCNGCGTCAGCTGCTGCTATAATTTCATCATCACGGACTGATCCACCTGGCTGAATAACTGCCGTNGCTCCGGCTTCAACCGCCGCAAGTAAACCATCTGCAAANGGAAAAAATGCATCCGATGCCACAACCGAACCNTCTGTTAATGGGAGNTTTAAATTTAGTTTNTCNGCCATTTCAATCGCCTTACGGGCTGCTATTCGAGTACTATCAACTCGACTCATTTGTCCTGCTCCAATACCCACAGTTGCACCATTTTTCACATAAACTATGGCATTAGATTTTACATGTTTGATGACTTTCCATGCAAAAAGCATGTCACTTAATTCTGCAGAAGTTGGGGCACGTTTTGTCACCACTTTCAAATCATCAGACGAAATTTTTCTGTCATCTTTATCCTGTACTAAATATCCACCCAAAACTTGCCGCACAGTTTGGCTTGTGGAAACCGAAGATGGAAGGTAGCTACCGGATAGTAATCTCAAATTTTTCTTATTGATAAATATGTCAAGCGCCTCGTCATCAACGGCAGGCGCAATCACTACCTCTGTGAAAGTCTTACAAATTTCGTTGGCAGTCGCGCTATCTAGTTTTTGGTTTAAAGCTATAATTCCGCCAAAAGCACTCTGTTGGTCACAGTTAAAGGCTGCCTCATAGGCTTCTAACAAAGTAGCTGCCTGGCTGACACCACATGGGTTTGCATGCTTTATAATAGCGCACGCTGGTCCATTAAGCGGATCAAACTCTGCAACTAACTCTATTGCTGCATCAGTATCATTTATATTGTTATAAGAAAGTCCCTTACCTTGATGCTGAACTGCTACACCCACTCCTGAAGACGCATTGCTCTGACTATAAAAATTCGCTGATTGATGTGGGTTTTCACCATAACGTAATTTTTGAACCATAGTTCCTGCAACCACTTTATTACGCGCTTTAATTCCAGTTGTTTCAGACATCCAGTTTGCAACCATAGCATCGTACGTGGCCGTTCTTGCATAAGCGTTTAGAGCCAGTTTTTGACGAAACGAGTAACTAGTGGCTCCACCCTTGTCTGACAACTCTTCCAACAAATTATAGTAATCTTGTGTATCTGTCACGACCGTCACAAAATCATGATTTTTGGCCGCAGCCCGAACCATGGCCGGACCACCAATATCAATATTCTCTATTATGGTTGCATAATCTGCACCGTTAGCAACGGTATCCTCAAACGGATACAGGTTAACGACCAACAAATCGATCGCAGAAATCCCATGCTCTTCCATAGCTGCAATATGATCAGGGTTATCACGCGCAGCTAACAAACCCCCATGAACATTTGGGTGTAAAGTTTTGACACGTCCATCCATAATCTCTGGAAAGCCTGTTACGTTCGCAATATCCAGGACTTCCAAACCAGCATCCCGAAGGGCTATTGATGTTCCACCAGTAGACAACAATTCAATACCATTATCTTGAAGAGCTTGGGCTAATTCTAGAAGACCCGCTTTGTCTGATACAGAGATCAACGCACGCTTGATTGGGACAAGATCGGTCATTATAAATCCTAGTGATAAGTTTGTTTCCAAAGTTTGCTTTACTGTATCGCTTTGTGCGGCTTTTAAACTACTTTGGCCAGTGACCAACGCACCCGAGTTGTAAATTTTTTAATTTTGCCGCTTAAAACAATTTGTGAAGTTGGGCGTGGGTCGAGAAAATTATCATCAAAATATACACTATCTTCAAGTGATACCACGCTAGACCCATCATGTTTAAGAACCCAGCAATCACCATCCACTAAAGTAAGTGATATTGCGGTTCCTTCATCTATAATACTTGATTGAACGTCAGGATGTATATGAAACTGCACTGCATATTCAAGTTGTGCAAGCTGATCTGCAGAAATTTTATCAAACTTTTTTAGATCTCTTTTTTTAGGCGGATAGAGCTCATCTTCACCAACTAAACTGTTACCATCTATCGCCAAATCCATAGTGCGCACATGTGTAAGCCCATGACTGCTTTGATAACCATCATGGTTTATTCGAAGACGAAGACCATCCACAGCCTTTTGTTTATGTACTTTCACAATTTTGGGAGCTTCTTGAATATAACTCAAATTTTTATGAATGCCCTTAGAGAACCAAGAAGAATTAACGCCTTCAATTGTCATCGTGGAATGAGAAGCAGTGCAACGACCAGCTAGATGAAAGTCATCACCAAAACCCAAACCAGATCCACAGTTAACGAATAAAAGATTACGGCTTACCGAAAGTTCCAACGCGTTGGTAGACGCATGTGAATTCAAACTTAAAGGACCACTGTAAGGTGGTGCCGCATCAACAATTAAAGTTGTCGATCCAGAGCTTAATCGAGCGAATCCCATAATGCTGTTTCTAGGGGGTGCCGGTCGTATGCCAGAGGATGCTAATACTTGGTCCAAAAAATATTCAGCACTCGATCCCCCCCCATGGAAACGAGGTAACGTTCCGTTTCCATGTCGCAAACCACGCAGAACTGGTGCCATATTTTCAATTCTACTTAATAGTGGTTGTGGAATTTTTGAGTTAACACTCTCCAGTGTTAATTTA
>NZVF01000061.1 GCA_002698165.1 Planktomarina sp.
TATCATTTCACCACCATCGCGATTACAGTTTTCAGATGCTTGATTTTGAGCGTAAAAATAACCAACAAGAAAACAAATGCCAATAAGCATCAATGAGCGGATTGGACGAAACAACATAATCTGATCATAGATGGAAAGGTTAGGATGGAAAACCCCACCATACAGGAGGGGTTTTTTTTACTGTTGTTTACGTTTGGAAGCTTTGAAAACTATTTTTTTTCAGCTGGTGCTTCTTCGGCAGCGACTTCCTCGGCTGGCGCTTCTTCGGTAGTCACATCTTCAGCTGGTGCTTCTTCGGCAGCGACCTCCTCAGCTGGTGCAGCTAATTTTGCGGCTTTCTCTTCAGACCGTTCTACTGCTTTTTTGCCTGGTTTGGCTTTGTTGGGGTTGTTCCGCTCCTTTGCGGGTAGAACGCCTGCTGCTTCCAACATTCGAGCAACCCGATCTGTCGGTTGAGCGCCATGGCCTAGCCAATACTGAACACGCTCCATATCCATTTTAACTCGCTCTTCGCTATCTTTCGAAAGCAAAGGATTGTAAGTTCCCAGCTTTTCAATAAAGCGACCATCCCTTGGCATGCGGCTATCTGCAGCTACCACGCGGTAGAAAGGACGTTTTTTAGACCCAGCACGGGCAAGGCGGATTTTCATAGCCATTAGTATTCTCCTTGAAAATGGCAGATTGAATGCTTCTTAAGCACCTAATCTTGGTAGGTTTTATGGTTTTTGATAACTTCCTGAATTATAAAATTTAGAAACTTTTCGGCGAACGCAGTGTCTAAATCAGCACTTTCTGCAAGGCTTTTTAGACGGGTAATTTGTTTAGCTTCGCGATCAGGGTCAGAAGCTGGTAGGTCGTGATTTGCTTTTAATTGGCCTACAGCTTTTGTGTGCGCAAATCTTTCACCTAAAGTATAGATTAAAATAGCATCCAAGCGATCGATGCTTGCTCTGTGAGTTTTAAGTAACTCGGCCGCCCGAGTGGTATTATCAGTCATGGTGATTTCTCCAATTCTGGTAGGTGGCAGCACTAAAGGTTATATTACTAATGAATTTCATATTTAGTTTTACTTCTTTTTACCAAGCCCGCTAAGACCACCCGGAAGTCCGTTGCCAAGTCCGGACAACCCACCCATCCCTTTTGGTAGGCTCATTCCTTTTGGCATTCCGCTCATAGCACCGCTCGTTATTTGTTCCTGAGCAGCAGTTAAATCTGCTTGGCTTGGTCCACCTTTTCCAAACATACCTTTTAGAGCACCTAAACCTCCGCGCTTACCTAGTTTTTTCATCATATCGGCCATCTGCCTGTGTTGCTTTAGCAGCTTATTTAGGTCACTAACTTCAAGGCCAGCTCCTGCGGCGATCCGCTTTTTTCGGCTTGCTTGAAGTATACTTGGGTTCGAGCGCTCTTTTTTTGTCATTGAACTGATCAAAGCCATTTGACGTTTTACTAGATTATCATCGAGCCCAGCCTCTTCAATCTTACCTTTCATTTTAGCCATGCCGGGGAGCATTCCCATCAGACCCTGCATGCCACCCATTTTTTGCATCTGTTCGAGCTGATTTCGTAGGTCATTCATATTGAACATTCCCTTTTGGAAGCGTTTCATCATACGCTCAGCTTGTTCTGCTTCTAGGGTTTCTTGTGCTTTCTCAACGAGGGCTACTATATCGCCCATACCTAATATACGACCAGCAATCCGTTCAGGTTCAAAGGTTTCCAGCGCATCCATTTTCTCGCCAGACCCCACGTATTTTATGGGTTTGCCGGTAACTGCGCGCATTGATAATGCGGCACCCCCTCGACCATCACCATCCATTCGTGTCAGTACCACGCCAGAGATGCCAATTTTTCCATCGAATTCTTCTGCAACTTCAACTGCAACTTGACCTGTAAGACCATCCACTACTAGAAGCGTCTCTCGAGGTGTTACAGCATCGCGTACGTCCTCTACTTCTTTCATCAAGGTCTCATCAATCTGTAACCTGCCAGCTGTATCGAGCAGGTAAACATCATAGCCACCAAGAGTTGCTTGCTGTTTAGCGCGTTTTGCTATTTGAACTGCTGTTTCACCTGCCACAATTGGCAAAGTATCCACATTGATTTGGGTTCCTAAGATTGCTAATTGTTCCATCGCAGCAGGACGATAAATATCGAGCGAAGCCATTAAAACTTTTTTATTCTCACGGCTTACAAGTCGCTTGGCTAATTTTCCAGTAGTCGTAGTTTTACCGGAGCCTTGAAGTCCAACCATCAAAATAGGAGCTGGTGGGTTATCAATTTTTAATTCCCCGGGCTCTCCCTCGCCTCTCAAAGTGTCAATTAATGCATCGTGTACAATTTTAACAACTTGCTGACCTGGAGTGACAGATTTTGTAACTGACGCACCGGTTGCTTTGACTTGAACTTTTTTTACAAACTCCCGAACAACTGGAAGGCTAACATCGGCTTCCAAAAGAGCTACTCTGACCTCTCGCAGGGCACTTTTTACGTCATCCTCTGAAAGCGAACCTTGCTTGGTAAGCCGATCAAATACGCCACTTAGACGTTCAGACAGATTTTCAAACATGGGCGAGGCCCCTTTCTAATTCCCATGGCACATATTGGCGGACCATAGCACACTCCCGTATCTAAAACCAAAAAAGCACCCGTGGGCGCAACGCGCTGACGGGTGGCGATCCTGGTATATTGACCGAGGACCGGAAGATAACTACCTCCGGAATTAAGGACGCTTTACACGTGTGGACGGTTTGGAGTCAAGTTTGCATTTTTTTCTGCTCTTGCTGTGAATTTTGAAGCTATCGTAAGTGTTGAGACTTGGGGACTCTTTGAGGAATAAGAAGGTAGTTTCAAACTCTATTATTCAAAAATCTTTTAAGTTATAAATGTTTGAAATCCAAAGTGAATGAGGTTTTTCTGATGACTAGAAGAATAATAGCAAAGGTAATTGTCGCAATTCTGACTATCTACTGCATAAGTGTTATAGTTGCATATTTTTATAACACTTCAGTCACATTCCCATTTTTTGTTTCTGATGGAAGCTATGTTCCGGAGCATCGTTTGAAAGCTATTCGTCTATCAGTATTTGGGACTTTCATATTTTTTGCTGCTCATTATTTTTTTTACGGTTCAAAAAAATTCTATCCAATTCAAGTAATGGCAGTATTGATTTTTAATATGACGGTATTTGGTACAGTCACTTTTTATATTGAAAAAGCTGAATCAGTAGAGTTTCTACAGTTGATTTTTTGGGTGCCGGTATCTCTAATTTTATATAATGCATCAAAGCCTCAATTTAAAAATATTTTTAAAAAGAGTTAACTATGCAAATTAATAACTATGGAATAGAAGAGAAGCTAACTTCCTTTGAATTATGAATTGGGATCATTTAAATAGTTTTCTATTTCTCTTCGAGAATGGTTTTCAGATGCGTTTCGAGCATATCAAGATCGAGCTCATTGAATTGACCAAAACTTTGCATCCATGTCCAAGCGGTATGCATTGCGTCGGGATTGAGTTTGCACCATTTAACTCGTCCGCGACGCTCTTGTTCAATTAAGCCAGCTGACGTTAAAATAATTAGATGTTTAGAAATTGCTGCCAGTGATATTTCAAATGGTTCAGCAACATCAGTTACGGCCATATCATCTTCTAACAACATTACCAAAATTTGACGACGTGTTGGATCTGAAAGTGCAGAAAATATTTGATCTAAGGCGGTACCCATATTCTTACTGATATCAATCAGCTTTTTATCGTCAACCATATGGTTGAATGTATTATTTGCGCCTCTTTTTGAGCGCATTAATGTTTATTAAATTTTACTTTAAATCATTTCTGAATAAAAGTGAATAAAAACAGTATACTAAATTAACATTGAGAGCGAAGACTAGAATTGACTCTGGTTGCTTTGCCGATTAAATCACTGCGTGAGAATTTTTCAGGGGTTCAAAGTGACTGATCGAAAATCAGACGAACTTGAAGATCTCGGAGATAGAATAGCGATAGCTCGTGGTAAACAATTGCCCGAACCAGCAAAAAAAGAGCACCATACAATGGCGAATATGGCCTGGAGAATGGTGATTGAGCTGGTAGCAGGTATATCCATTGGCTTTGGAATTGGGTACGGCCTTGATTGGTTGTTTGGCACGATGCCAATATTCCTAATTCTTTTTATAGGTTTGGGTTTGGCAGCTGGGGTGCGTACAATGATGCGGACGGCGCAGGAAGTCCAGAAAATGAACATGGCGCAAGCCACTGAAGGTGAAGAGAGTTAAGTCGTTGGCAGCAGAATCCAGTAGTGAAGCCGAAGTTGGCCTTGTATTCCATCCAATGGACCAGTTCCAAGTTATGCCTCTTTTTGGTTCTAACAAGGTGGAATGGTTTACTATCACCAATGTGACATTGTGGATGGGGCTGACGATAGCAGCTATTGTTCTCATACTGGTTTTTGGAGCTCGGGGTCGCGCACTTGTGCCAACTCGTAGTCAGTCAATCGCAGAATTGGCCTATGGCTTCATCTATAAGATGGTAGAAGACGTGACTGGAAAAGATGGCGTGGTGTTTTTTCCATACATTATGACCTTGTTTATGTTTATAGTGGTCGCTAATTTTCTTGGCCTGTTGCCCATGGCATTCACTACAACAAGCCACATTGCAGTAACTGCTGTGATGGCGATGGCTGTTTTTCTAGCGGTAACTATAATTGGCTTTGTAAAAAATGGATTTGGGTTTTTAGCTGTGTTTTGGATTTCGTCTGCACCNCTTATCCTAAGNCCAATTTTGGCATTNATCGAGGTAATTTCNTATTTTGTNAGGCCTGTTAGTCATTCTATTCGCTTGGCAGGCAACATGATGGCTGGACATGCGGTCATCAAAGTCTTTGCGGCCTTTGCCCCTTTGGTCTTAATCTCTACTGGGATTGGGATTGTTGTTACACCGCTTTCAATTCTAGCAATTACTGCAATTTATGCTTTAGAGGTACTTGTCGCCTTTATACAAGCTTATGTTTTCGCAATTCTGACTTGTGTGTATCTGAGAGATGCTTTGCATCCACATCACTAGGGTCTGATCTATAACCAATGAAATTATCAACTAAGGAGAAACTGAAATGACTGGCGATCTCGTACAAATGGGTGCTTATATTGGTGCTGGCTTAGCATGTACTGGCATGGGCGGCGCCGCCGTTGGTGTGGGCCATGTGGTAGGCAACTTTCTATCTGGTGCATTGCGAAACCCATCTGCTGCTGGTGGTCAAACTGCCACAATGTTTATCGGTATAGCGTTCGCGGAGGCTTTGGGAATCTTTTCGTTCCTAGTAGCTCTTTTGCTAATGTTTGCTGTTTAAAGAATTCGTTCCTTAGGTGCTAGGATCTAAATCCAGATCCTAGTTACACTCAAGGTATTGGAGAAACTGATATGGCGACGCAGACAAAAGATGTAGTAACTTCGGCACCTGGAATGCCACAGCTCGACTTTTCGACGTTTTCAAACCAAATTTTTTGGTTGGTTGTTACCTTAGTTGTGATTTATTTTATTTTATCGCGTATTGCTTTACCGCGTATCAGTGGGGCTTTGGTAGATCGTGCTGATACTATTTCAAACGATTTGGCGGAAGCTGAAGAGCTNAAACAAAAATCTGTTGAAGCTGAGGAAGCCTATGAAAAAGCTCTAGCCGATGCGAGAGCTGAAGCTCAGCAAATTAACATTGCAATGCGAGCAGAAATTCAAAGTCAGCTGGACGCTGAATTGGCAAAGGCAGATTTGGAAATTTCAGCACGCACCGANGAAGCCGCATCTGCATTGGCTGAAATTCGTGATACTGCTTTAAGTAGTGTTCGAGATGTTGCGAAGTCGACTACAAAAGAAATTGTAAAGGTACTGGGCGGCACGACCGACGCTAAGGAAGTAACTGCTGCAGTAACAGCTCGGATGAAAGACTAAAGTATGGCACGNTTTTCTATTTTATTATTNAGTTTGCTAGCGTCTCCCGCATTTGCAGCTAGTGGTCCGTTTTTTACTCTCTATAACACCAACTTTGTTGTATTGATCGCCTTTGTTTGCTTNGTGTCAGTGATTTTATATCTTGGTGTTCCAAAAATGTTAGCTAAGATGTTAGATGCTCGGGCTGAAACGATAAAGGCAGAATTAGATGATGCAAAGTCCNTGCGGGATGAAGCAAAAGCTCTTTTAGCGTCATACGAAAAGAAACAAAAAGATGTTCAGGCTCAGGCTGATCGGATTATTGAAGCTGCAAAAGTAGAGGCGGCGGCAGCTGCAGAACAGGCTAAGGCAGATATTGTTTCTTCTGTGGCGCGCCGCATATCGGCCGCNGAGGAACAAATTCGNTCTGCCGAAGCTTCGGCCGTNAAGGAAGTGCGAGANCAAGCAATTATTGTTGCAATCAACGCAGCACGAGACATTATTGCCGGTCAAATAACTGCTTCTCAAGGCAATGCTCTAATTGATGATGCTATCCTACAGGTGGATTCAAAGTTTCACTAATTTAAATTGAACGACTTTTAACTGAGCATTTAGATTAGTCAGTTAGCGCTTTGGCCATAGTGTGGGCTGGTACATTGCCTTTTTTTGACTGGGCCGTAATACTGGTAATCCTTTTGATGTAATTTTCTGAAAAGGTTTGTNGCTTATCTNTGATCAGTTAAAACATGCGACCATTNGGTAAAACAGCAAAGACCTATGAAATTAAAGGTTAGGTCNAATAATAATTTCAACCCGACGATTTTGTGACCGGCCAGCAGCATTTAAATTACTGGCAATTGGTATATTCTCNCCACGTCCAATTGCACGTATACGATTTTTTGGAACTCCGTTATTAACCAAGATCCTAGCAACGGCGTCAGCCCTGCGTTGCGATAGAGCACCATTATAGACAGCGCTTCCCGTATTGTCTGTGTGCCCAGCNATTTCTATAAGTGTCTGGGGATAAGCCTGCAAACTACTTGCGACAANACCNAGATCNNGGCGCAAATCATTTCGAACGGAGGCGCTATCAAGCGCAAATAAAATGTCTTGTGGCATTGTAATGATTAATTTGGATCCAGTATTTAAAATACCGACATCCTTATTTGCTAAATCGCGACGTAAGTCGGCGGCTTGCTGATCCAAGTTTTGACCAATAATATTGCCTGCACTTGCACCTACTATTGCTCCAATTAGCCCACCTTTTACACGATCATCATCACTTGACACCTCCATGCCGGCAATAGCTCCCAATAGGCCACCCATTACAGTTGCTGCTTTTGTATTGTCTCCAGGTTGACTGTTTTGAGCCTGATTTGCAGTTACACATGCGCTAAGTAAAAATAAGCTTGACCCGAGAATTAAACTTGAAAGTCTGATTTTTTTCATTTTTCAGGGAACCTCACTGATTTTTATTTTAAAAGTATGTTAGTGTTTTTTTATAAAGTGACAATTTTTTTTAAATAATGTCTATAAAGCTTTACCTANTGTTAATGCTGGGATTAACACCCTCATAATCTAAAATAGCAGATTTTACTGTATCGCCCCAGCGGTAGCCACCTAAACCGCCTGACTTTTGTAAAACGCGGTGACATGGTATTATAAAACCAATTGGGTTTCGTCCAANAGCNGTGCCAATCGCGCGTACTGCTTTTGGACGATTTATTGATTTAGCAATCTCTGTATAAGTGGATCGATAACCAGGAGCAATTTCTAGTAAAGCTTTCCAAACAGCGATTTGAAACTTTGTACCAACTACATTTAATTTAATATTACCTTTTCCGATAAAGGCTGCTTCAATCCAGCCNTCTAAAGGTTTTGGAGTAGTTTTAAAATGGGCGCTTGGCCATCTTTCTATCAAGTTCTGTCTAGTTGCANTACGACCAATTTCTTTTGAAAAGCCTAGNCCCATCAAGCCTTCACTNGTACCCATTGCGATTATTTCTCCAAAGGGAGTTGCAAACCAGGACTCGTAAATTTCCATAACATTATATTTTGCGATGTCTTGATTGCCATCAACTGTTTTCCAATTAATGGATAAAGTTTTGTTTTGTAATTTATTTGGAGCCATGGATGTCACATCATCTTCTTGCATAATTCTCAAAAAAAGTAAGCTAAAAATTTTAGATTTGGTTTGATTTAGGTTTTCTATTTGCAAACCAATTTAACTATTAAACTCATGTAGCAAATTTAAAATTCCAGTTTTGTTTATAATATGAATTTGTTAGAAATCTTCAGTGTGTAGTAGGTTTATGACAGTTAATTGAATATACTTTCTTGCTCGTTGTAAATAGAGCTAAAATCAATAGCTTTAATAAAAACAAATTATATAAATTTAAGGATTATTATCAGTGAAAAAAAAATACGAAGTTGTTGGCATTGGAAATGCAGTATCTGATGTAATCGCTATTACGACCGATGAATTTCTGATTGAAAATCAAGTAGAAAAAGGGATCATGCAACTGATTGATGAGCCACGAGCGATGGCATTATTTACTGCTATGCAGGAACGGGCTGAAACACCCGGTGGCTCAGTAGCAAACACAATTTCGGGACTTGGCTCTCTAGGAATCAGTACTGCATTTATCGGCAGGGNTGCAGATGATGATTTAGGNTTATCTTACGCTAATGCCATGACGGNGGAAGGAACAGATTTTCCTAATCCCCCAATCGTGAATGCTGATTTACCTACCTCACGATCAATGATTTTTGTTTCTCCTGATGGAGAACGGTCAATGAATACCTATTTAGGGATTTCTTCTGATGTCAGCCCTTTAGANGTACCCGAGGAAATAGTTTCAAATTGTACCTTTCTATTTCTTGAGGGTTATCTNTTTGACAAAGATCCTGGAAAAGCAGCGTTTCGGAAGGCAGCAGATGAAGCCAAAAAGTCTGGAGCGCGTGCTGGAATATCACTATCGGATCCGTTCTGTGTGGACCGACATCGAGATGATTTTCGTACTTTGGTTTCTGGTCCATTAGACTACTTTTTNTGTAACGAAGAAGAATTGAAGTCACTTTATCAAACTGATGATCTTAATGATGGACTGAAAAANGGTGCCTTTGACTGTGATTTAGTGGTTTGNACTCGATCTTCGAATGGCGTTTCAATTTGTCAAGGCAGCTCTCGTTGGGACGTTCCTGTTGTTCCTGTAACACCTGTTGATGCGACAGGAGCTGGAGATCAATTTGCAGCTGGTTTTTTGTTTGGTTTAGTAAAAGAATTTGATCTTGAAACCTGTGGTAAAATAGGTGGAATTGCCGCGGGCGAAGTTATTGGGCACATTGGTCCACGGGCTGCAATTTCTATTAGTGATATACTGAAAGAAAAAGGCATATTATAATTAAATTAGTAAAAAACTTACGTATGGGTANGGGCAAGGAAATCTAATAATGGCTTATGTTTACGANGACCAAAATATATTTGCTAAAATTTTGCGTGGAGAAATTCCTAATACTACAGTTTTAGAGACAGATCATTGTTTAGCGTTCAGAGACATAAATGCTCAAGCTCCAGAGCATGTTCTTGTGATCCCAAAAGGGCCGTATGTTTGTTTTGATCATTTTGCAAACAATGCAAGTGATGCTGAAATTTTAGATTTTACACGTGCGATAGCAAAAGTGACGGGTTCCCTAAAAGTTGATTTTGGTGGAGGTGGTAATGGTTATAGATTGATTGCAAATTCTGGTAAGGATGGCATGCAGGAAGTACCTCACCTTCATGTCCACGTTGTGGCTGGGCGATCACTTGGCAGAATGTTAAGCTGACCCAATTTTTTTATTTTGTGATTTCAAGAAATACATCATGTAAGTCCGGTTGTTCGGTCTGAATGTCNAAAATACTCACATTAGCTGCCTTAAGTGCATCAAGGATTTGGCTCGGTGATGTAGAGTTTCGATTATAAGAAAAGGCCATTTGACCATTGTCCCGCATAATTAGATTTACGCCGTTGGGCAGATCGATATTTTTTGCCGACTCAACATGAACAATTAATGTTTTATTGTCGAGCTTTGAAAGCAAATTGGCCGTTGTATCTAAGGCGCGTATTTTACCCTCATGCATTATTGCAATTTGATCGCACATTTCCTGTGCTTCTTCGAGATAATGAGTGGTAAGAATAACGGTCATTCCATCTGAATTGAGTTTGCGAACATTTTCCCAGAGAGTTTGCCTCAGAGTAATGTCAACGCCTGCAGTGGGTTCGTCGAGNACCAAAATCTGGGGGCTATGCACCAAAGCTTTCCCTAAGAGCAAACGTCGTCGCATGCCACCTGACAAATTGCGTGAGTACGCATTAGATTGATCCTCTAAACCAACTAAACGTAAAATTTCGTCAGTTTTTCGTTGGTGTTTTGGGACACCGTAAAGGCCAGCTTGCATATCTAATGAAGCGCTAGGCGTAAAAAAAGGATCAAGGTTTAATTCTTGGGGCATTACTCCGATTGCTGCACGTGATTGGCGAGGGTTCTCATCTTGGTCGAATCCCCAAATATTGACTGTTCCTGAGGTTTTTTTTACCAGACCTGCCAAGATATTGATTAATGTGGATTTTCCTGCACCATTTGGTCCTAGTAATCCGAAAATTGATCCCGTTGGAATATCTAAATTAATTCCAGCAAGAGCGATTTTTGGATTATTTCTTTTGGATCCTGCGTAGGTTTTTTCTAGTCCCCTCAATTCAATTGCGTTTTGTGACATGTAAGGTCTTTCAAAGTACTTGTGGGCTGTTCTTATTTTGGTATCTTACTAATGCACATATGCTGGGTTTTGCCCGACAGCAACCGAAAGGCTCAAAATGATAACACAAGCACCTGAAATTAAGATAGTAGATACTTTTCGAGTGGCATGTGATGGCGGGGAGGGTGCTCTAGGGCATCCGCGTGTTTGGTTGCAAATTTCGAGTAAAGAGGGTTGGGTTGAATGTCCTTACTGCGACGCAAAAATAGTACACAAAGATTTTGAGGATAGGATCTAAAAAATTTTTGAAAATCAGTTTGATAAAATTAAACTCTTGGGGCAACTTTATATTTTTTTAAAATAAAGTCAGGAAACACCAGACCAAGGGCTCATGCAATCGATAGACAAAAAGAAAAGTGCTAATCAAAAGAAGTAGAAGTGGCAGGTTTAATAAGTCTTGCTATAAACTTAAAAATAATAACCCAGGGACATTATCCTCATGGCATTTGGAAAAGGGCATAATCTTCATTTGATAGATGGCTCTGCATTTATCTTTCGTGCTTATCATGCACTACCACCACTGACACGAAAGTCAGATGGCCTTCCTGTTGGTGCGGTTGCTGGTTTCTGTAATATGTTGCAGCGATATGTGGAGGGTAATAAGGGCCCAGATGCTCCCACTCATGTTGCGGTAATTTTTGATTATTCTGGAAAATCTTTTCGAAATGAAATGTATGACCAATATAAAGCAAACCGGCCACCAGCACCGGAGGATTTGATACCACAATTTCCCCTTACTCGAGATGCGACGCGTGCCTTTAATATCGCTTGCAAAGAGATTGAAGGATTTGAGGCTGATGACATAATTGCAACGTTGGCTACTCAAGCTCGAACAGCGGGTGGATCATGTACGATTATTAGCTCGGATAAGGATATGATGCAGCTAGTTGGTAACGGGGTAGTTATGCTAGATGCAATGAAAAATAAACTAATTGACCGTGAAGGCGTGGTCGAAAAATTTGGGGTTTATCCTGAGCGGGTTGTTGATGTGCAAGCGTTGGCTGGAGATAGCGCTGATAATGTGCCTGGAGCTCCGGGAATTGGTATAAAAACTGCTGCTTTGTTAATTAATGAGTACAATAACCTAGAAGACCTCTTGGACCGAGCTGGAGAGATTACTCAACCAAAACGTCGTGAAAGCCTAATAGATAATAGGCTGCAAATTGAGTTATCGAAGAGGTTGGTCACATTAGATTGTAATATGAGCTTGGATTTCACACTTGATGATTTAGAGGTCAAGGATCCGGTACCNCAGGATTTACTAAGTTTTTTAGCTGAAATGGAATTCCGAACACTAACAAAACGTTTGGCGGACCAAATGGAAGTGGAAGCTCCACTCATTGAGGGTGCTGTTGTTTCAGAAGGAAACGGACCAGCCTTTGAAACTCCAGCGATAGATGCCTCAAAATATGAAACTATTTGTGATGCCTCCCAGCTGCGAGAGTGGGTAGATCGTATTTATGACTTTGGTTATGTGGCCATAGACACTGAAACCACNGGCCTTAATGATATGCGAGCNGANCTTGTAGGGATTAGCCTTTGTGTTGAGGCNGGAAGTGCAGCTTATCTACCNTTAAAGCATCGTGATGGTGAAGCNNATGATTTGTTTGGAGCCAATACNCTTGTTAAAGGTCAGATGGATATAGATGAGGCACTCGCAATTCTTAAGCCAACTCTGGAAGACACTGCCATTCTAAAAATTGGTCAAAACATGAAATATGACGCCAAAATATTGGCTCGTGTTGGGATTAAAATTGATCCAATTGATGATACCATGCTGATGAGTTACGTACAAAATGGTGGCTTGCATAACCACGGTATGGATTTTTTAAGTGAGCGATACCTGGGTCATGTACCTATCCCAATAAAAACTCTTTTGGGTACTGGGAAAACAGCAATAACTTTTGACAGTGTTCCAATAGATGAGGCTACAAGATATGCGGCAGAGGATGCGGATATTACACTGCGTCTTTGGCAGCATCTAAAGCCTCAATTACACCTCAAAAAAGTTACTAATGTCTATGAAACACTTGAGCGGCCACTAGTCCCGGTATTGGTGGAGATGGAAATGCATGGGATCAAAGTTGATAGGGATACTCTTAGCCAGATGTCCAACGGCTTTGCACAAAAAATGGCATCGCTCGAGTTTGAAATCCATGAGTTGGCAGGCCGTAGTTTTAATTTAGGCTCACCCAAACAACTTGGAGAGGTTTTGTTCGATGAAATGGCTTTGCCGGGGGGGAAAAAGGGTAAAACGGGAGCGTATGCTACGGGAGTTGATGTTTTAGAGGATTTGGCAACAGAGCACATACTTCCGGGACTAGTTCTTGACTGGCGCCAGCTGAGTAAACTAAAATCAACATACACTGACGCTTTGCAAGACCATATTCACCCTGAAACTGGTCGGGTCCATACATCATACTCGATTTCTGGGGCAAGCACTGGNA
Organism: Planktomarina sp.; assembly: GCA_002698165.1. Taxonomy (GTDB): domain Bacteria; phylum Pseudomonadota; class Alphaproteobacteria; order Rhodobacterales; family Rhodobacteraceae; genus Planktomarina. Next base: position 13,168 of record NZVF01000061.1, read on the forward strand.
GACTGTCTTCGACTGATCCTAATCTACAAAACATCCCTATTCGNACGGAAGATGGACGGAAGATACGTCGTGCATTTGTGGCTGATCCTGGAAAGTCTTTAGTTGCCTTAGACTATTCTCAGATTGAACTCCGAATTCTTGCGCATATTGCTGATATAGAGAGTTTGAAGGAGGCCTTTTCTGATGGTGTGGATATTCACGCTCTTACTGCTAGTCAGATGTTTGATGTTCCATTAAATGAAATGACCCCCGAAGTTAGGCGGAAGGCTAAGGCAATAAATTTTGGAGTAATTTATGGTATTTCTGGCTTCGGGTTGGCACGAAATTTAAGAATACCTCGAGCTGAAGCACAAACGTTTATCAACACTTACTTTGAACGTTTTCCTGGAATCCGCACATATATGGATGACACTGTCCTTTTTGCCAAAGAAAATGGGTATGTTAAAACACTATTTGGAAGAAAAATTCACACGCCTGAAATTGGTGCTAAAGGCCCCCAAGCAGGCTTTGCAAAACGTGCGGCTATAAATGCTCCTATTCAAGGTACTGCAGCAGACGTAATTCGACGCGCAATGGTGCGTATGCCTGCTGCCATTGCTCATCTTCCNGCAAAAATGCTACTTCAGGTTCATGATGAATTATTATTTGAGGTAAAAGATACAGCTGTAGATCAACTGAAACTAATTGCAAAAGAAGTTATGGAAAAAGCTAGTTTGCCAGCAATTAAACTGGATGTACCATTAATTGTTGATGCTGGAGTAGGGCAAAATTGGGCTGAAGCTCATTAAAGTTTTATTTATAAATTATAATAAAAAGTTATATGAAAAAACTCATTAAAATAAAGTACAAACAACAGGGGTGACCTCATGGCAAAGCGCAGACTTTCTGCTGAAACCATAGCAGCACAAGCTGGTGGTTACGTCGATCGGGCAAGTGGTGGAGTAGTGCCGCCTATTCAGCCCAGTACTACATTCGTTCGAGATCGTGATTACGAACCTCATGAGAGTGGAAACATCTATGCTCGAGATGATAGTGATACGGTTAAGGAAGCGGAGAATATATTGGCTCGCCTGGATTCTGCCAAGACAGCACTTTTGTTTCCAAATGGTATGGCTGCTATTGCAGCAGTATTCAGGGCGCTTCCATCTAATTCAACCGTTATTGTACAATCTCAAATTTATTGGGGTACCACCAAGTGGGTTCGAGAGTTTTGTTCTCGACGTGGATTGGTGTTGGTTGAGAGTGATTTAAGTAAACCAAAAAATTTGGAAAAACTCTGTATGAGCCACAAACCAGAAATGGTTTTTATTGAGACGCCGTCCAATCCTTGGTTGCGCTGCACAGACATCGCTCATGCCTCTAAAACAGTCCAAAATTGTGGTGGACGACTGGTAGTAGACGCAACTGCTGCCACACCAATTTTGACCCGTACTTTAGATTTTGGTGCTGATATTGTGATGCATTCAGCCACAAAGGGGCTGAACGGACATTCAGATGTTTTGGCTGGTGTCCTAGCCACTAATACACCAGATTCGTCTCATTGGATGGCAATTATTGCAGATCGTCATGATGCTGGAGCTGTAATTGGTAGTTTTGAAGCATGGCTACTAATACGTGCTATGCGTACTTTGCATCTACGCGTTGAACGGATGTCAAAAAATGCCCAAATAGTGGCAGAATATCTTTCAAATCATCCGAAAGTACAAAATGTTTTCTATCCTGGTTTAACCGATTTTGAAGGACATAAAGTTGCAAAGCTGCAGATGACAGGGGGCTATGGCTGCCTTTTATCGTTTTGCATAAAAGGAGATGCTTCAAATGCATTGCGAATTGCTGGCAGGTTAAACCTATTTCATCGCGCAACCTCAATGGGTGGGGTAGAAAGTCTTGTTGAACACAGACATACTATTGAGCCTGATACGGGTATTCCGGAGAATTTGTTGCGGCTTTCTGTTGGTATAGAAAATGTTGATGATTTGATATTAGATCTTGGGCAAGCTTTGGAATGAATTTATTTTTTAATCGAATTTTAGACCTAATAACAATTTGCTGATTATTTTTAACAAACCGTTCAACGTGCTGTCACAGTTTACAGATAATTCTAATAACAATCTTGAACGGGAAACATTATCTTCTTATGTCTCTATTCCTGATGTCTATCCTGCAGGTCGTTTGGATCGTGACAGTGAGGGACTTCTTTTGCTAACCGACAATGGCAAACTCCAAGCCCGTATCAGCCAGCCAGAGAATAAAATGCCTAAAACTTATTGGGTACAAGTAGAAGGCATCCCAGCACCAGATAAAATTTCCAATTTAGAGGAAGGGGTGCTTTTGAGGGATGGTATGACCAGTCCTGCAAAAGCTCGTATTATATCTGAACCAAAAAACCTTTGGACCCGTAATCCACCTATTCGCAAACGCAAAACAGTATTAGATAGTTGGATTGAATTGACTGTTTTTGAGGGTAAAAACCGGCAGGTTCGACGCATGACAGCGGCAATAGGTCACCCAACGCTTCGTCTTATCAGAGCACAAATAGGGATTTGGTCTTTAGGTGGTTTACAGCCTGGTGAATATTACTCCGTCACGTAATGGCTTTGCAAAATCTACCATTAGATTAGAGTGAGACTATGCAACAGCTAAATCTTAATATCGATAATGGGTTGGCCACCGTCACTTTAAATCGACCAGAAAAGAAAAATGCTCTGTCAGAAATTTTGTTTGAGGAGCTTTTTGAGGTGGGTAGAAATCTTCAGAAAACTGAACACTTACGTGCTGTTATCTTAACCGGTGCTGGCGATGATTTTTGTGCAGGAATTGATCTAAAATTTTTGCAGACACTTTTACCACGTTTAGAGGAAGTTAAAGTGAAAATGCGTAATCCAGCAACGGGTGAGCTTGCTAATTGGTTTCAAAGACCTTGCTATATTTGGCGCCAACTTAACGTCCCAGTAATTGCAGCCATAGAGGGAATTTGTATTGGTGCTGGATTGCAGCTAGCTTTATCTGCAGATGTTCGTTTAGCGGGCCCGTCGACACGCATGGGTATTATGGAAGCTAAATGGGGTCTAATTCCTGATATGGGAATTACTCAAGCACTTCCTCAGCTAATGAGGGCTGATCAGGCTAAGGAATTAATGATGACGGCCCGTATATTGGATGCAAAGACATCAGAAAAAGCTGGTCTTATTACTCGAGTTGTTAATAACCCTTTAGCAGCTGCAAAAGATTTGGCTAAAGAGATCATGGGTCAGAGTCCGGAAGCCGTTAATGGCAGTAAAGCCCTTATAGATCAGACATGGAACTTGTTGCCAGGCTCTGGTTTGGCCATTGAAGCGCAGATACAGTCTGAAATTATGGGCAGTCCAAACCAGATTGAAGCTGTTTTAGCTGGAATGGCAAAACGCCCTGCGAAATTTAAATAAGTACTAAATTAGAAATTAAACTTTATGGAAATTAAGGCTCTTGAAGCAAATAAAAATTAGCACCAGTTACCAGTTGTTAAGTCTCTAAATCATTAGATGGTATGATGGGAAAGAAGGTCTCTTTTGAAATTAATCCGAACCAACTTTGACCATCAAGACTTTTATGTATGCCGATATCCACCAAGCGGTAGAAACTTTTTCGATCGATAAGGGCTTCAAGTTCACTGCGAACAAGAATGTATGGTGAAGGTTCTCCTGTTAGTTCATTGCGTTCAATCCGAATTGGATTTTTTGGACCAGCAATCATTTTGTCACCAACGTGCGTAGTAAAATGCAAGTCTCCATCAATCTGGTCGAAATCTACTGCCACGAAGGGTGCATCGTCTACAATTATTCCAACTTTTTCAACGGGGGTCACAAGAAAGTATTTGCCCTTCTCACGTTTTAAAATTGAAGAAAACAATTTTACCAATGCTGGCCTGCCAATTGGTGTTCCGAGATAAAACCAAGTTCCATCTCTAGCAATTCGAATATCAAGGTCCCCACAAAACGGTGGATTCCAAAGATGCAGAGGTGGTAAACCCCTGCTTTTTTTTGCAGCATTAACACTTGCAACAATGTTATCCGCTGATGGGGTTTTTAAAATTTTTCCACTCAACTCTTTCCGCCCCTTTTCGCCGTGCTAACCTATATATAGAAAAGTTATAATTTATATAAGGCACCATCATGGCTGAACCAGATTCGCTTGTCACGCAAATAAAGAAACTCGGTGAAAAACTTGATGAAGCACGAGCGATGATCAGTCAGGTTTTTATCGGCCAAGATCGGGTCGTTGATCTCGCTTTAATAACGATCTTAAGCGGTGGTCATGGAATTTTGGTAGGATTGCCGGGTTTGGGTAAAACCCAGTTAGTAGAAACACTTTCAATTGTTATGGGCTTAGATGGCAATCGTGTACAATTTACGCCTGACTTGATGCCAGCTGATATTTTGGGTTCTGAAGTTTTAGATACGGCGTCAGATGGGACAAAGTCTTTTCGATTTATAAAGGGGCCAGTTTTTTGCCAGTTGCTCATGGCTGATGAAATAAATCGTGCCAGTCCGCGAACGCAGTCCGCACTGTTGCAAGCTATGCAAGAAAAAGAAGTCACAATTGCTGGGCAAAATTGGCAGTTAGGATCCCCGTTTCATGTTTTAGCAACTCAAAACCCGATTGAACAGGAGGGCACTTACCCGCTACCAGAAGCACAGCTGGATAGGTTTTTATTGGAAATCCAGGTCCAATATCCTGATCGTATGGCCGAAAAAGACATCTTACTGGCGACCACCGGGGTAGAGGAACCGGCTTTAAGCTCAGTTTTTGCCTCAGGCCAGATTTTAGAAGCACAAAATTTAATCCGCCGTATCCCGGTCGGGGATAGTGTTGTAGAATTAATTCTGGATTTAGTGCGTGCTTTTCGACCGGAAGATCCCTCTGCTAACAATTTGGTTCGAGAAAATATGCGTTGGGGCCCTGGGCCACGTGCCTCTCAGGCTTTAATGCTTGCAATTCGTTCCCAAGCATTGCTGCGTGGTGACTTAGCTCCGTCCGCTGCAGATGTGGCCTTACTCGCACCAGCAATTTTAAATCACCGAATGGCAATGGGTTTTGCTGCGCGTTCACGAGGTATGACCCAATTGGAGTTAATAGATGAAGTTACAGATTCTGTCATACAAAAGAGTGCTCTGTCTTGACTGGTGAAAAACTTATGCATGCGGGACTAGATCTTGCCACAGGCTGGCCGCAGTTACTGGCTAAAGCCGAACTTCTTGCTGATAGCTTCGTAACTGGTGGGCATGGTCGTCGGAGGGCAGGTTTTGGAGATACTTTCTGGCAATTTCGTCCAGCTCGGGAGGGGGACCATCTTAAAGAAATCGATTGGCGAAAAACAGCACGATCAGATGATAAATTTGTTCGTGAACATGAATGGCAAGTGGCTCAATCGATTCAATTTTGGGTTGATAGTAGTGCTAGCATGCAATTTTCTAGCTGTGGCGAAAGCAAACATGTGCGTGCAGCTTGCTTAACTTTAGCGTTAGCGATCCTACTTACCAATGCTGGAGAACGAGTTGGCACGGTTGATGGTAAAGTATCTATTAAATCAGGCCATCAGCAGGTTCATAAGATAGCACAACTTTTAACCATGGAAGCGAATACAGATTTTGGTATTCCAGAAATTGATTATTTTCAGCCCAATAGTCATGTGATTTTCGCCTCTGATTTTTTTGGTGAAATAAAACAGATTAGAAAAGCAGTGCGTGTAGCAGCTGAATTACAGATATCTGGAATGCTTTTGATGGTTTTGGACGCTAAAGAAATTAGTTTTCCGTATACTGGGCGAACAGTTTTTGAAAGTATGGCGGGAATAATAAGGCATGAAAGTCAAAAAGCGGATAGTTTAAAATCAAAATATCAAGCCGCTTTGCTAGATAGAAAATCTCAATTGGCTTCTTTGGCAGAGTCTGTAGGCTGGCAATTTCATTGTCACACCACTAACTCTTCACCCACTGATGCACTAATATGGCTTTATCAGGCTTTAGAGGGTCGTCGGTGAATTTTTTTTGGGGATTGGGATTTATTACACCATGGGTTCTTGTAATACTCTTAATTGTGCCAATTTTGTGGTTAGTACTTCGTGCAGTCCCACCAGCACCAAAAAGAATACGCTTCCCTGGAGTTTCTTTACTTATTGGACTTAAAGATAATGATGTCCAATCAGATAAGACTCCTTGGTGGCTTCTGTTTTTACGCGCTATAATTTTTTGCTGTTTGATTGTTGGTTTTGCAGGTCCAATTTTTANTATCNAACCTGTTACTAACCNAAAAAATGATCTGTTGATTGTCATGGANGGTAGTTGGGCTGATGCTGCTAATTGGAAAGAAAAAAAAGAAGTTGCCCTGCGAGTTGTAAGGACGGCTGGAAGCACTGGACGGAAAGTGGCTTTCCTTCAGTTGACTGACTCGTCTTGGAAGCCAGTTTTTTCTGCAGCCTCAATAGCGGGAAAAAAAATTCAAGCCGCTTATCCAAATGCTTGGTTGCCAGATTTAAATGTTGCGGAAATAATAGCTAATCTGGGGGATTTTGACTCTTATTGGATAGCTTCTGGTTTGCAGTGGCCTGGTCAAAGTAAATTTAGAGACGCGCTTTTAAAGAGAGGCAGCGTAAAGGTTTTACTGCCTGAAGCTAATTTATTCGGGCTATTGCCAATTAGTCTTGGTGCTAAAGGGGTAGAAGTTCATGGTGTTAGATTGGACGCCAAAAAAGATGAAAATGTGCGTATTGATGTTAAGGGGTTGGATCCTTCTGGTATAGAAAGAACCTTTCAAACTAATTTTTTAAAATTTAAAGAAGGTACATCGCAAACTTCTCANACTCTTGTTTTACCAAGAGANCTACGCAATAGAATGACCAAAATTGTTGTTGNGGATCAAAGTTCTTCAGCAGGAGTACGCATAATCGGTGACAATACTCTTCGTCCAGAGGTTGCGATTATTTCTGGAGACTTTAGTGCCCGNGAGGGTTTGAAATTATTATCTCCAGAGCATTATCTAANTAAAGCCCTCGAACCTTACACTGATTTGATTCAGGGTACTATTGAAGACGTTTTATTGNCTAATCCGAATGCAATAATTTTTGCTGATGTAGCCAATTTTACTTCCAAAGCTGCCATAGTTGAGTGGGTTGAGGAAGGTGGTACTTTAATACGCTTTGCTGGCCCTAACTTGGCATCTGCGCAATACGAGGTTGAGAAAATAGATCCTCTAATGCCAGTTAAGTTAAGGATGGGAGGACGGTCTTTAGGTGGTGCTATGTCTTGGGGGTCGCCAAAGACTTTAAAAACTTTTGAGAACAACTCTCCATTTTTTGGATTGAAAACGCCNGACGAGGTTATTGTCATGGCCCAGGTTTTAGCTCAACCTACTCCTGATCTTTCTGCGCATGTGATTGCGCGTTTGAGCGATGGTACACCGTTAGTTACACGAAAGTTGNTGGGTGAGGGTCAGGTAGTACTTTTTCATGTTACGGCCAATACAGATTGGTCGAACTTGCCAATTTCTGGACTTTTCGTTTCAATGCTAGATCGCCTTGTTAATAATGGCCCGGCTGAATATTTCGAACCTCNTGATTTGACNGGAACTACTTGGAAGCTCAGTTACGAACTGGACGCATTTGGCAATTTAAGTGCAGTTGATGATCGTTCTGGAATTGATGGGCAAACTTTGTTCGATACTGGGATCACAAGCAAAACACCTCCTGGAGTTTACGAGGGGAGAAAAACTCTTTGGACACGAAACGTACTAAAAGAAAATGAACTTTTTAGGTCATCAAATTGGCCATCATCAGTGAATTTGGTTGAACCTTCTTTACAACAGCCACAACCACTTATGGCATGGCTATTGATTATAGCTTTAGTATTTCTTGGNCTTGATGTTTTCTTGTCTCTTTGGCTTTCTGGGAAGCTCTCGGGGGTTGGGCTAGCATTTGTACTTTTGTTTAGNTTCATAAATTTTACGCCCCAGGGTTTAATNGCTCAGCCTGTTGATGATCGTGCTATTGCAGCTACTCGAGATGTCATTCTTGCATTTGTACGGACCGGCGACCGTGTTCAAGATGAAATATCGTTTGCAGGATTGTCAGGTCTTTCTTTAGCATTAAGTCAAAGAACATCAATTGAGCCAGCGGCACCTTTCGGTGTTTCTTTGGATGTTGACGAACTTTCTTTCTATCCATTCCTTTATTGGGCAATAACTCCTGGACAGGCTCTACCAACGGCAGAGACGTTGANAAAGTTAAACCGTTATCTAGAAGGTGGTGGCTTAATTTTATTTGATACTAAAGATGCTGAGTTTTCTCAGTTTGGACAAAGTACNATTGAAGAGAATATTNTAAAAAAGATAACTATTGGCTTAAATTTACCACCAATTTCTCGCATTACAAAAGACCACGTGCTCACTCGCAGCTTTTATCTTTTACAAGATTTTCCTGGGCGTTATGCAGGAGGCACTGTTTGGGTGGAGGCAAGTTACACTTCAAAAATGAAAACAGCAGGGGTGCCCTTTAGCAATTCAAACGATGGTGTCACTCCTGTTGTGATAGGTGGGAATGATTGGGCTTCTGCTTGGGCTATNGATGGTCTGGGGCTGCCTCTTTTGCCGGTTGGCCGTGGTGTTTCTGGCGACAGACAAAGGGAAATAGCACTACGCTTTGGGATAAACCTAATTATGCACACGCTTACAGGAAATTATAAATCTGATCAGGTTCATGTGCCGGCTCTTCTGAAGCGTTTGGGAAAATGACGCAAAACATCGTATTCTTCGACCCTTTAGCTTCTCACTCGGTTCTTGGATTGATTTTTGTATTTTCTATTATTTTTCTGTTTGCCTCTTTTGTTCGGGGCTTGCCGGGTTGGCCTTGGCGCAGTTTAGCTGTGATCTGTGTTCTAGTATTTTTGGGCAATCCGTCATTAAGGATTGAAAAACGTAATTTAGAGCCAGATGTGGTGATTATTGTTTTAGATAANACTANGAGCCAGAGNCTAAAAAACCGGCCAGAGCAAAACATGAGAGCTTTGGAGCATTTAACTAAAGAACTGGCTTCTCGACCCAATACTGAAACCCGAACTATTGAGCTGTCAGATGCTGCAGGAGATAAAGGGTCCTTACTAATGTCTGCGGTAGCAAGTNCGATTTCTAAAGAAGCANAGGACCGCTTGGCAGGGNTAATTATTATTTCTGATGGTCAAATTCATGATGCTGACTTGGCTCCAATTATGGATGTACCTTTACATCTTTTACTAACCGGTCAGCCAGAAGATTGGGATCGAAGGTTGGTCGTNAAAGACGCTCCAGGGTTTGCCATTTTGGGTGAGCCTGCAATTTTGTCAATTATGCTGCAAGATCAGGGTTCNGCGCCACAAACATCATTCGCTGAGTTTTTTCTTTCAGTTGATGATGGCCCCAATCTTAAATACGAAATCCCCGTGAACCAATTNGTTGAGGTTGAGGTTCCATTATTGCATGGTGGCATNAACGTTTTNCAATTTTCTACGCCAGAAATTTCTGGTGAGCTTACAGGCAAAAATAATTCGGCGGTCGTTCGGATAAATGCAGTTAGAGATCGATTGAGGGTTTTACTGGTTTCTGGTATCCCACATCCGGGCGAGAGGACTTGGAGAAATCTTCTAAAATCTGACAGCAGTGTTGATTTAGTACATTTTACCATTTTACGCCCACCAGAGAAGCGAGATGACGTACCTGTTGCTGAATTGTCATTGATTGCATTTCCAACACGAGAATTATTTNTGGAAAAGATTGATGAGTTTGATTTAATTATTTTTGATCGATACAAGCGACGGGGTCTTTTACCAGCCTCTTACTTTGAAAGTATTTCAAACTACGTACGCAAAGGTGGTGCAGTATTGGTGGCCGCAGGACCTGATTATGCTGGAGTTAACAGTCTCTATCGATCTCCTTTGGGTTCTATTCTGCCAGGACGGCCAACCTCACGAGTTTTTGAGGAGCCAATTTTACCAGTCGTCACAGACCTAGGATATAAGCATCCGATAAGTGAAGGCCTAGAGAGTTTTGCCTCTGATCAAGGTTGGGGGCGCTGGCTACGTCAAATCGAATTGGAGGCCACTTCTGGTAATGTCTTGCTGACTGGAAAACGGGAACGTCCCTTGCTTTTAGTTGATCGCGTTGGAAATGGACGGGTCGCTCTTTTAGCGTCTGATCACGCTTGGCTGTGGGATCGTGGGTTTGAAGGTGGTGGCCCACAAGCAGAGCTGCTGCGCAGGATTGCCCATTGGTTGATGAAGGAACCGGATCTTGAGGAGGAGTCTCTCTTNGTTACTCCAACTGAAAATGGATTGAGAGTGACCCGTCGAACTATCAAAAAGGAAAGCATTTCTGATCTTGAAGTTGTTGCTCCAAATGGAAATCTGAATTATTTGCGTTTCGATAAAAAAGCCCCTGGGCGTTATGAAACTTTAATTATTGGTGATCAGGAGGGTCTTTATCGATTGAAATCGAATGATCTGGAAGTGGTTGCTGCAATGGGACCGATTGCGCCACGCGAGCTTTCACAGACTATCGCCTCTGTAGATGCTTTTAAACCCACTTTAGCTAAAACCGGTGGTGGTTTTAAATTAATTTATTTAGGGCTGCCAAAGTTGCGCAACATCCGGAGTGGACGTGCAGCCTATGGTCGTAATTGGGTTGGCCTGATATCGCGCAATATACAGTCCACCCAAGGTGTAGAACTTAAACAGCTCCTTCCTTCTTGGATTTATCTTATTTTGGCTTTGTCAAGCTTGCTAATTGGTTGGTTAAGAGAAGGCCGTTAAATATNGTTATCGAATTCGTAAGTTAGATCGATTTAATTGATCAATTGATGTGCATCCCATCAATTTTAAATCTCGTTCTAACTCCATTTTGTATTGATTAAGCGCTCTTTCAACGCCTGCTTGACCTGCTGCACCTAAAGCATAGAGATAAAGTCGCCCACCTGAACAAGCTTTTGCACCGATAGATAAAGCTTTNAAAACATGCGTGCCCCTTTGGACTCCTCCTTCACAGATCACGTCTATCTTATTCCCAACTGCATCCACAATTTCTGCTAATTGATCAAAAGGAGCGCGGGAGCCATCTAATTGACGTCCACCGTGATTTGACACCATTATGCCAGTGGCACCAATATCTACGGCCTTCTTAGCATCCGCAACGCTCATTATTCCTTTTAGGGCAAAGTGACCGTTCCATTGTGCGCAAAGTTTTTCAGCATCTTTCCAATTCATCGATTGGTCAAGCATTGTTGAGAAGTATTCTCCAATTGAGGTCGTTACATTTGTTCCAGCTCCAACATAATTTTGTAAGTGTGGTAATTCAAATTTTGATTTGGTTAAAAAGTTTATTCCCCAACTGGGTTTAGTTATGAAACTTAATAAACTACTGGGTGTTATTTTAGGTGGGATAGTGAATCCTGTTCTTAGATCTCGTTCCCGATTTCCGCCTGTTATTGTGTCAACTGTAAGTGCTAGAACATCAAAGNTTGCTGCTTTTGCCCTTTCTAACAAGCTATCGTTGAGTCCTCTGTCTTTATGGAAGTAGAATTGAAACATTTTAGGTGCATCACTTATAGCTGCAATTTCTTCCACACTTACTGTGCTTAGAGACGATACCCCAAACATTGTACCATATTTTTGAGCNGCCCTAGCCACGGCTCGCTCTCCATCATAATGAAACAATCGCTGAACCGCAGTAGGCGCACAGTAAAGTGGCATATCTATTTTTTTGCCAAATATCGTTGTTGATAAATCAACTTTATCCACGCCCGCCAATACGTTTGGTATTAGGTCAACATCATCAAANGATGNAGTGTTTCTCCTATAAGTAATTTCATCATCAGCAGCTCCGTCAATGTAATTAAAGACAGGTGATGGTAATTTTTTTTTTGCTAGTTTNCTGAAGTCCTGGAAATTATGACAATGTTTTAGTTTCATTTTAATTTTTGAAATCCGTAAAAGAGATGTTTAACCTATACTGTTGATACTTGGGCTCGTCAAAATATCCGCATAACTTGTTGATCAAATACCTGAGCGTACCGAGCATCTTAGCTCTGTAAGAAAAGATTTAGTTCAGACAACCTTGAAAATATAACGCCTTACTACCACATACCGAACGGANCGCCCATTTGGGGGTCCATAATTTACATCTCTGCCCTATCTGGGAGGGTTTGTTAGAAATCGCTTTTGAAAGGATTATACTATGCGTTCGTTTGATTTTGCACCGCTCTATCGTGCTACTGTTGGATTTGACCAAATTGCTGATCTCATGGATCGCGTGTCGACCAATGATGTTAGCCAATCAAATTATCCACCCTATAACATTGAAAAGACATCTGAAGATGGATATCGCATCTCAATTGCAGTTGCTGGNTTTTCAGAGAATGACCTTGCAATAGAGGTTAAAGAAAATACACTCTATGTTTCTGCACGTAAACCNAAAACAGCAAATGATAGTATCTACCTGCATCGTGGTATTGCTACCCGTGCTTTTGATCGTAAATTCCATTTGGCGGATCACGTACGTGCGACGGCCGCCAGTCATTCTGATGGAATGCTACACATAGATTTGGTACGAGAATTACCGGAGGCTTTGAAGCCCAAGCGTATTGAGATTAACAGCAAAGATCCACTTCAAGTTGGAGTAAATTCTAAATAATCTATATATAAATCTTGTATAAACAGGGAGCATATTTTCTATGTTCCCTGTTCAAAAAATGACNTAAATAACTAAGCTTTTTACCTTATACAGACATGCAGATGTATTTNATTTCTAAATATTCATCCATGCCGTGATGGCTACCTTCACGACCTAGGCCAGACTGTTTTACGCCGCCAAATGGCGCAACCTCCGTAGAGATTATCCCAGTATTTACACCAATTATGCCGTATTCCAGTGCTTCAGCTACTTTATAAACACAACTTAAATCTTTCGCGTAAAAATAAGCGGCCAGACCAAATATTGTGTCATTTGCCATTTCTATAACGTCATCAACATCATCAAATTTAAACAATGGCGCCATAGGACCAAAAGTTTCTTCTTTACTAACATTCATTTCTTGAGTGACACCAGTCAGAATTGTCGGTTGGAAAAAGGTACCTCCTAATTCATGTGGCTTTCCACCAGTCTCAATTTTAGCGCCCTTAGACACNGCATCTGTGATGTGTTCTTCCACTTTGGATAATGCTGGCTTTGATATTAAAGGTCCTAAGTCCGCACCGTTAAACCCATCGCCTACTTTCATCGCTTCGACCGCCGCAATTAATTTTTCAGTAAACGCTTCATAAATACCAGATTGTACGTACAAACGATTGGCGCACACACAAGTTTGGCCGTTATTACGGAATTTACTTGCCATTGCTCCACTTACTGCTTCATCCAGATCAGCGTCATTAAAAACAATAAATGGGGCATTGCCACCCAATTCCATAGAGCATTTTTTAATTTGATCCGCCGCTTGNGCTAATAAAATACGACCAATAGGCGTTGAGCCAGTGAATGTTATTTTACTTATTTTTGGATTTTCACAAAACTCCTTTCCNGCGGCAGATGAGTTATTGGATGGTAGGATCTGAAGGATACCTGGTGGTAAACCGGCTCTTTCGGCCAGAACACCTAACGCTAATGCTGAAAAGGGAGTTAACTGAGAAGGACGCGCCACAAATGCACAACCCGCCGCTAATGCAGGCGCAGCCTTCCTGGTAATCATTGCGTTAGGGAAGTTCCAAGGAGTGATGGAAGCGGCTACCCCGATAGGCTGTTTGATTACTGTAATGCGTTTATCAACTTGATGACCAGGAATAGTTTCCCCGTAGTTGCGTTTAGCCTCTTCCGCAAAGAATTCCACGAAAGATGCTCCATATACTACTTCCCCCATGGCCTCTGCTAAAGGTTTGCCCATCTCGGCGGTTAGGATCTTTGCTAGGTCCTCTTGATTTTCTATCATAAGGTTGAACCAAGCTCGTAAAATGTTTGAGCGCTCTTTTGCTGACAAAGCAGCCCATTTTTTTTGGGCAATTGCTGCGCCATCAATAGCGCGAGCAAGATCGGTTCTGGAAAGGTTGGCAACTTGTGCGATGAGATCTCCTCTAGCAGGATTTATAACATCAAATGTTGATCCATCCTGGGAAGAAACCCATTCGTTATTGATGAAAGCCTTAGATTGTAGCAGGCTAGGATCTGATAGCATGGATTTTAGGTCTGTAGATGTGTCAAGCATTCTGGCCTCCTTTAGTTCTGTATGTCAAAGCACTTAGTCTTTAATTTGTCCATAGGAGTGAAAAGTTGAATTTGGATGACGATTACGCCAATGCACCTTATATTCCAAACTCTGAAAACTATTTACAGCATTGGGAAGAATCTGCACGTGAGTATCGTGAAACTGAGCACAGCCTTGGTCGCGCGCAATTAAATCTCCCTTATGGCAAACATCCTGAACAAGTATTTGATCTCTTTTTTCCTGCAGGGCGACCCTTGGGATTGGTAGTTTTTATTCATGGTGGTTATTGGATGCGATTTGGTCGTCGTGATTTCTCTCATTTGGCAAGTGGGCCTACTGCAAATGATTGGGCCGTTGCTGTGCCAAGTTATCCCCTAGCTCCAGAAGCAAGTATTCCAAAAATAACTCAATCGATTGTTAGTGCAATTAATGTAGCCGCTTCTCGTATTACTGGGCCAATCATATTAACTGGCCATTCTGCAGGAGGGCATTTAGTTGCGCGGATGGGTCAACCAGATGTTAATTTACAAAAATTTGTTCTTTCCAGAATTGTTCGAATTATGCCAATTTCGCCAGTTTCAGATTTACGACCACTGCTGCAAACCACTATGAATAAGACACTAAATTTGACTGAAATAACAGCTGAGGTGGAAAGCCCAGCACTTTACCCAAAACCAAAAAATATTGACCTTCATGTCTGGGTGGGCGCGAACGAACGCCCCGTTTTTATTGAACAGGCTAAATTTTTGTCGACTAACTGGCAGGCAACACTGACGGTCGAGCCTTTGCGTCATCATTTTGACGTTATTCATGGCTTAGAAGATCCAAATAGCGCAATGATTGACGCGTTAATTAGACCTAAGATCGCAAATCTCTGATCTGATAAACTGGATGATTGCTGAGATTGGCTTTGTTGAAAGTTTTATTCGTAATGGCAAATTAAACTCCCTATCGAGGCTGCTAAAATTTAAGATTATTATCTCTTTGTATGTGCTGAATCACTGCGATAAAATTTTTGGTTTTATAGTGAGAGCTTGTAAAACTGGATATTTCCAATAGATTATAGTGCAAATATTTTTATATAATTTTGTGAGAATTATAATGTTTGAATCTGTAGAACTTTTTGACCAATTCTGTTCTGCCCAGGCATCTTTTGAAAGCTCTAGGCATATCTACCGACGCGATCACCAGCCGGGTCAAGTGCGTCGTTTTTTTAATACCAGCTTCACAGCCTTTGAGCTTCGCCGATACATGATGAATTTTTATTTTTCCAAAGGCAGTTTTACGATCTCTGAACTAGTCAATGTGTCAGCATTTAGCAGGCCCACTGTNAANTCAACGGTACATGAAGCATTAAAATTAGGATATTTAGAGAAGGTAGCGGTTACAGGGGATCGTCGTCGTCATGATTTTCGTCCAACAGAACCTATGCTCAAAGCTTGGCGAAATTATTGTAATGCGCTTCTTACAAAACCTGAATTTTCTTATGCGCTTAAACTTGCTCAAACACTTATCTCTNTGAGAGATTTAGAAGCTCAGTCAGCCAAACAAAATATGTAAAATTTTTTAACCTTTTTTGCTCTCAATTAGCGTGCTGTAAATGTGCTATTAATTCTGAATTGAGGGCTAAATGNAATGATAGAAGCGCCGGAGCTTCGGTATATGTCATATAAGAGTGGCNGGATAGCATACCGCGAGTCTGGNNCNGGACGTCCTATATTTTTGCTTCATGGCATGAACGGTGACAGCCGGAGCTGGGCCTATTTATTTCATTCTCTGAAGGCTTCTTTTCGATTAATCGCATGGGATGCTCCAAGCTTTGGCGCTTCTGACGTATTTGGGAATGAGGTTAAAGATTTCAAAAGTGCAGCGGAGGCNTTGATGAAGAATCTTGAGGTCCAAGATGCAGTTGTAATTGGTCATTCAATGGGGGGGTTGGTGGCCATGCAATTGGCTGCGGATAAGAATGATTTTGTTTCTGGCCTTATTTTGTCTTCCAGCCATCTGGGGTTTGGAAAGNCTAAGGGNGAAGCATTAATGGCGCGCTATGCTGATCGTATTGAACGAATAAGTAGTAGTACAGTGGATATGGATTATGGCATCGAGCGTGCTCGACGAAGCACACCTCCAAACACTCCCGATAGTACGATCCAATTTCTNGCAAAAATCTCGACAGGAGCGCGACTTGAGGGAATTCGCGATGGTGGTCGCATGAGCCAAGAGGCCGACAATGCAAGCATCTCGTCGCAAGTTAAGGTTCCGGTTCTTATTTTATCAGGTGGCCGAGATAAAGTAATATCAAATGACATGCATAANGCACTTATTTCGGCCCTTCCTTTCGCAAAGCAAGNAACAATCCCCAAAGCTGGCCATGCCTCTTATGCAGAATACCCCGACCAATTCACTAAACATATCAAGCAATTTGCAATGAGAATCTGGAGATAACACTCAGTCTCTTTAACCAAAATAATTAAATATTGATCAAAGGAGGAAACTAATGAAAACATCAATTTTAAAGCCAGCCGCTTTTATTGCGCTTGTGGTTTCGGGACTCGGTTTTTCGTCGAGTTCTGTTCTATCGGCTGACCTAAAAGTAGCATTAGCTGCTGAACCCACATCTATGGATCCGCACTATCAGAACCTAACAATAAACAACTCATTTTCGACACAGGTCTACAATGCGCTTGTTCTACAAGATGTTAATCAAAATCTAATTCCGGGGCTTGCATTATCTTGGAAGCCAGTAGACGAGAATACTTGGGAGTTTAATTTACGCCCAGGTGTCAAATTTCATAATGGAGCCACTTTTGGTGCTGAAGACGTGGTGGCCACAATGCAGCGCGCTGCTAATGTACCTAACAGTCCATCAAGCTTTGCAACTTTCATAAAAGGCAAGACCTTTGAAGTTGTTGACAATTTAACACTGCATGTGTCAACTGAGAAACCTTATCCATTTACTCCAAATGATATGTCACGAATTTCTATTATTGATTCAGCTTTTGTTGACGCTACTACTGAAGACTTTAATACGGGAAAAGTTGCGTTTGGTACTGGACCATTCACTCTTACTAAGTGGTTGCCAGGAGACTTGCTCGAAATCAAACGAAATGACACATATTGGGGGGCTTCTTCTGAGTGGGATAATATAGTCATTCGCCCTATCAAGGATGGTACAACTCGGACAGCAGCTCTTATCTCAGGCGATGTTGATTTTATTGAGAGAGTACCTCCGTCTGACCTTCCAACCGTAGAAGGCAGAGAGGGTCTATCTGTCTTTAAATCAGTCTCCAACAGACTGCTGTATGTGACCCTCCACATGACTGATAATCCTATAAAACCATTCGTCACGGATCTAAATGACAACCCAATCGCATCCCCGTTTCAAGATATTCGTGTGCGCCAAGCTGTGTCTCTAGCGATCAATCGACAAGCCATTGCAGACCGCGTGATGGATGGACTCTCTGCACCTGCTGGTCAATTTTCGCCAAAGGGTTATATCGGGTATTCCAAAAATTTGGCCGCAGATAATTATGATCCAGAACGCGCAAAAGAATTGATGGCACAAGCGGGCTATGGAAACGGTTTCAAATTGACTATGCATGGGCCAGCTGGTCGTTACACTAACGATACGAGAATTCTTGAAGCAATAGCGCAAATGCTATCACGCATTGGTATTGAAACCAGTGTTGAAACGATGCCTGCCTCAGTCTTTTTCAAACGATTCGCGCGCGGAGGTGTAGATAAGACACCTGAATTTACCGCCGCAATGTCCGGCTATGCAAACGGATCTGGTGAGCCTTCTCATCCCTTACGTATATTTATTCATACTAAGCAAAAAGATCGTGGGTATGGGCCTGGAAATCGAAATGGCTATAGTAACTCTGAGGTTGATACCTTGATTGAAGATGGTCGAGCTTCAATGGATGTTGCCAGTGGCGAAAAAGCCTTCATAAAGGCAACTGAAATTGCCATGCAGGAGTACGCATTGGTTCCAATACATCACGAGATTGCAACCTGGGCAGCGCGTGACGGCATTGCTTACGAACATGGAGCTCTGGATAGTACATTTTTACATTACATCCGTACGCAAAAATAAAATAAAGCTGGCCCGTAGCGTATCCGCTACGGGCCAGCCAACGAAAGGACGACTTTATGTTAGCCTTTGTTATTAGGCGGGTTTTGCAAAGTGTAGTTGTTCTGTTTGTTATGTCGTTGATCGTATTCTCCATGATCAACTTAGTTGGTGATCCTGTCGACATGTTGGTGAACCCAGAGAGCCTGCCTGATGAAATAGAACGTGTGCGAAGAGACTTTGGCCTAGATCAACCAGTGTATGTGCAGTATTGGAGATTTCTGACTGGCGCGTTGTCTGGAGATCTTGGCAATTCCTTTGTGTTTGGAAGACCTGCCCTTGCTCTAATAATAGAGCGCTTTCCTGCAACTCTTGAGCTTGCAACGTCCGCGCTTATTATCGCCGTAATAATCGGTCTACCGCTGGGAATATATGCCGGGTTGAACCCTTCCGCTTGGGGGACACGCCTAATTATGGGCGGCTCAATTCTTGGCATCTCGATTCCAACCTTTTGGTTGGGTCTAATGATGATTATTGTGTTTTCAGTCTTACTTGGCTGGTTGCCGGTATCTGGCCGTGGGGAAACTGGTTATTTCCTTGGTATTGAAAGTAGTATTTTTACTTTAGATGGCTTGCGCCATCTTATTATGCCAGCCACAAATTTAGCACTTTTCAAAATTGCGATAGTAATCCGTTTGACACGCGCGGGCACCGAAGAAGTAATGAGGCTAGACTTTATTAAGTTTGCTCGAGCGCGTGGTTTGTCTCAAAGAAGAATTGTTCGGTTTCACCTTTTACCAAATATTCTTATTCCAATTATAACAGTTTTAGCCATTGAATTTGGTACGCTGATAGCTTTTGCAACAGTGACGGAGTCAATTTTCGCGTGGCCAGGTCTTGGTAAGTTAGTCATTGATGCGATTATAAATCTTGATCGTCCAATTGTCGTTGCCTATCTACTTTTTGTAGTAACTCTGTTTTTAATTCTCAATTTGGTTGTGGATATTATTTATGCAGTCCTTGACCCAAGGGTGCGTCTAGGCGGAGGAGAGCAATGATAGATAAGGTAAGTGCATCTGAAAAAGGCTTGATGGCATTTTTATATTCAAAATCTCTATTTAGAAACCTATCAAACCCAACAACTTTAATTTCAGTTTTTCTTCTTAGCTTTATTATAGGATGTGCAATTTTTGCTCCATTTATTGCACCAACTGACCCTTATGATCTGGAAGTCGTCAGTATCATGGATGGTCGGCTAGCTCCCGGTGAGAAAATGTTTAATGGCAACATCGCCTGGCTTGGTACGGACGGTGCTGGGCGTGATGTTCTGAGTGCAATTATTTTTGGGCTACGAACCAGTCTGATAGTTGCTATCAGTAGCGCACTTATTGCGTTAGGTATTGGAATTTTTGTAGGTTTATTAGCTGCCTTTTATGGAGGAAAAATTGATTCATTTCTGATGCGCATAGTAGATATTCAATTGTCATTTCCAGCAATTTTAGTTGCACTTGTTTTATTAGCATTGCTGGGAAAGGGTGTTGATAAGGTTATAATCGCTTTAGCAGTTGTCCAATGGGCCATCTATGCGCGTACTGTCCGTGCGGCTGCCACAGTAGAACGGCGGAAAGAGTATATTGAAGCAGCGAGCTGTTTAGGCTTGAGTAATAGTCGTATTATCTGGAAGCATCTTCTGCCTAACAGCATCACACCATTAATTGTATTGGCAACTCTGCAAACAGCACACTCGATTTCAATCGAAGCGACGCTCAGTTTTCTTGGAGTGGGTGTACCCATAACAGAACCCTCGCTTGGTTCATTAATTTCAAATGGTTTTGACTTTATTCTTTCTGGAGCATACTGGATAACATTCTTTCCTGGTATTATGTTGTTAGCAACTGTCGCTGCAATTAATGTTTTAGGCGACCAGATAAGAGCAATTCTCAATCCTCGGTTTACTGAATGATATTTTCAGAAACCCTTGCTCTTTTTATGCATAAAACCTTACCTTTAAGTTCAGTCATTTGTTTTGCGTTTTTGATCAGGGGTCAGAAATTAAATGAGTGAGCTATTAGAAATTATTGGACTAGATGTAAGTTTTCCTTCGCAGCGGGGGACCACATATGCAGTTCGTAATGTGTCAATTACACTTAAACCTGGTGAAGTCCTAGGCGTTGTTGGGGAAAGTGGGGCTGGAAAATCTACCGTTGGCAACGCTGTTATCAATCTTTTGGAGCCACCAGGCAAAATTACGAATGGAAAAGTCTTGTTTCAGGGAGAAAACATAGGTGGTTTGAATGATACGGAGATGCGTGATGTGCGTGGTCAAAAAATAGGAATGATTTTTCAAGACCCTCTGACGTCGCTTAATCCATTAATGACAATTGGCGCACAATTACTTGAGACTGTCACCAAAACTACAAACCTCGTGGGAGCGTCTGCGTTTGAAAAGGCAATTGACCTTCTTGAGGCGGTAGGCATTGAGCAACCGAAGGTGCGTTTTAGGGCATATCCACATGAATTTTCTGGTGGTATGCGTCAACGTGTTGTTATTGCACTGGCCCTTGCAGGGGATCCTGATCTCATTATTGCAGATGAGCCAACAACTGCGCTCGACGTCTCCATTCAAGAGCAGATCCTTGAGCTCTTAAGAGTTCTTTGTCGTGAACGTAAATTGGGCGTTATCATCATAACTCATGACATTGGTGTTATTGCAAATATAGCGGATCGAGTCGCTGTAATGTATGGCGGTTCAGTCGTTGAAACTGGTAAAGTCCACCAAATTCTTACCGCTCCTGAGCATGAATACACAAAAAGTTTAATTGCTGCTGTACCACGAGGGGACATCAAATTTGAAAGGTTTAAGTCTGTTGATTATATCGAGGGTGGAAGGCAGGCGTATAAAAGTATTGACGTGGAGCAACACTGGTTAGGAAAAAAAATTGGAAAGAACTCTGCTGACAAAGCAATTTCTATTGAAGGATTGAATAAAGAGTTTTTGATAAAAAAAGCAGTATTTAAGCGTAATAGGGTCTATTTGAAGGCCGTTAAAGACGTTTCATTTTCTGTTAAAGAAGGAGAAAGCTTTGGACTTGTAGGAGAATCTGGATCAGGGAAAAGTACGATTGCGCGCTTAATTGTTGGGCTAAATAAAGTCGATAGAGGGAGTATAAAAGTTTTTGGTCAAGAAGTTACTAATAAGTTTAATGACGGAAAACGTATCTCTGCCCAACGTTATATACAAATGATATTTCAGGATCCTTACTCCTCTTTGAATGCTCGGATGCGGGTACAAGATATTATTGCGGAGCCAATTCGCTATTATAAAACAGCATCTTCAGATCATGAAACGCAACAAATTGTGCGTGACTTGTTAGATCATGTTGGCCTTGGTTCAACTACAATGTTGAAATACCCGCATGAGTTCTCTGGCGGTCAGCGGCAGCGCATTTCTATTGCGAGGGCGCTTGCCTCTCGACCAAAAGTTTTGATCTGTGACGAACCTACCTCCGCGCTTGACGTGTCGGTCCAAGCTCATATCCTAAATTTGCTTAAAGACCTTCAGGATGAATTGCGTCTCACACTACTTTTCATATCTCATGATCTTCCAGTAATTCGGCAAATGTGTGATAAGGTCGCGGTGATGCGCCATGGATCTATTTGTGAAATTGCGACTACAGATAATCTGTTTGATGCCCCAAGCCATGAATATTCCAAACACCTACTTAATCTAATGCCAAAGATTGACTCGTTTGGTAAAAAGCACAGGCACTAATTGGATCAAATTTACTTTAATGCCCGCGCTAAAAAAGCTTTTGTTTCGGATTTTTTAGGTGTGCCAAAAATTTGTTGTGAGGTGCCTTCCTCAATAATCTTACCATCTTTTAAAAAGCAGACTTTATCAGCGGCCTGACGCGCAAACTCCATTTCATGGGTGGCTAAAATCATGGTCATGCCCTGGTTTTTTAATTTTAACAGGACATCTAAAACATCGCCAACTAACTGAGGATCGAGTGCAGAAGTAATCTCATCGAACAACATAACTTCAGGCTTCATTGCAAGGGCTCTTACAATTGCGACCCTCTGCTGCTGTCCCCCAGATAATTGATCAGGGTAATTATGCATTCTGTCAGCCAGCTCAAAACTTTCAAACAGAGTTTCAATTTCAGAATGAAGTTGTGCTTTGGGTAGGCCATGGACCCGTTTAGGTGCTAGCATAGTATTTTCAAAAGCTGTCATATGGGGAAATAAATTGAAATTTTGAAAAACCATACCGATTTTGGCTCGCACGTGTTGTGGATTAAGACCTGGTATGGAGATGTCTTCTCCATCCAAGAATATTGCTCCTTCTTCAATTGCCTCCAACAAATTAATACAGCGCAGCAAGGTTGATTTTCCGGCCCCTGATGCTCCAATCAGACAAACCATTTGGCCCTGTTGCACTGTGAGATTAACTCCGTCACAGACAGTATTTTGGCCAAAACGTTTGACAACGCCATGAAGTTCTACTTTCTGCATCAGCGTCTTTCCCGCATTTGGCGTGCCATAAGATAATCAGCGTATCGCGTTGCTGGTATAGTGACTATTAAGAAAATGATTGCCGCACCAACATAGGGTGTGAAATTTGCAAATAGAGATTTAAATACACCTGCCTGTCGAAAAATTTCCACTGGCCCAATAAAGCTCAGCAGAGAGACATCCTTCTGCAGGGCTATTAGCATATTCATTTGAGATGGTACCACATTTCGAATAGCTTGCGGCAATATAACGTCTCGCATAACTTGCCTTTCTGATAGACCCAGTGATAATGCGGCGGCTCGCTGGCTTGGATGTACGCTGTCAATGCCCGCGCGAAAAATCTCTGCAACATAGGCCGAGTAGGTTAGGATCAATGCTAGGGATCCCCAAATAAATGGTGAATTCCAGGGCCTAGGGAGGCCCAAACCAGGGATTCCAAACCCAATTAAATAGACTGTTAAGATGACAGGTACCCCACGAAAGATATCTGTAAAGGCGGCACCAAAAATACGTAATGGAAATAAAGCTGGTGATTTTGCATCTCGAGCAAGTGCTATCAACAGCCCAAGAATTGCTATTGCTGGTGCAGACCATGCAAATATCATTACATTGACCATAAATGCGTCGAGCAATTTTGGAAAAGTTTTTGCTAAGACCGCTCCATCAAAAAAGCTCTTTTGAACTTTTTGCCAGCCGGGGGTTAATGGTACAATTATTACTATAGCAGCAATGACAAATATTGTGCTGGCTGCGGCTATAACTAAAGATTTGAGACGTTGTTTTTGTTCATAAAGTTCGCGGCGGGTTAGACCCGCCGCATTTGGAACTGGCATATTATTTGATCAACGGAACACCAGTCGTGTCCTGTAGCCATTGAGCTTCAATCGACGCTAAAGTACCATTTTCAATCATTGCTGTTAAAGCGGCATCTACACAGGCTTTTAGAGGATTTCCTTCCTCCATGAGCATACCAAATTGGTCAGCATTATCACTTGTTTCTGGTGGAAATTGTCCAATAACCTTGGAACCTTCAATCATAACAGCGCTAAGGAATAATGCTGTTGGTAGATCAAACATTGCTCCATCAATTTGATTTGCAGTAATAGCTGCATTAACGTCGGCGTTGTCTCCATAAAGCAATGGGTCAGCAGTAGGCTGGACGACATTTGCTATCTTTTGTACAGCAGTTGTTGATCCCACAGCACCCCACTTAAGGCCTTTCAAGGCTGCAATTGTAGGCTTTGTATCCGCGGCACCTGCCCCAACCAAAACAGCCATTGGCGCTGTGTAATAGGGCACAGAAAAATCCACGACCTGATCACGCTCAGCGGTAATAGAATACTGCTGCATATTTATATCGAAATTTTTGACACCTGGCTGGATTGCTTCATCAAATGAAGATCTTACCCATACTACATCCTGCTCGGCAAAACCCATTTCTTTTGCAACCGCGTAGGCAACGGCAGCTTCAAAGCCCTTTCCGCTTTCCGGAGCGTCATCTAAAACCCAAGGAAAATAAGCTGGGTTACCTGTTGCTATAGTGAACTTGCCCTCTGTGAGAGTTTTGTCAGCAGCACAGTGTCCACCTGCAAATAGATTTGTGGCCATTAGAGCCAGTGAAATTGATGCGATTAAGATTCTTTTTGACATATTAACAACCCTTTATTTTTTACATTTTTTATATGTTAGCAGGTCATAGAAAGCTGTCTAGTGGTGGTTGCAAAAGTTTTACTACTCACCGTATGGGACCCATACTGTTTTGATTTCGGTGCCTGCATCCAGCCAACTTTGGTGATCATTTAAACTGGCGCCTTGCCACATACGCTTTACATTACCACTCGCTTTTTGTTTTGCAGCCATTGCGATCTTTTGGCTCGACAAGCACCACACACTATCCAAATCCATGTGTGCGCCTATATGAGTGGCAAGTTCAGTTTGATGACCGGTTAGTATGTTGACTGCTCCTGCAGGTACATCGGAAGCTTCTAAGATATGATAAAAGTCTGTTCCCGATAGAGGAAATGGTTGGCTAGTACATAAAGAAATCGTATTTCCTGTTGCGAGAGCTGCGGCCATTGGTGCGACAAGCCCTAGAAGCGGTGCGGCATCTGGGCACAACGCTGCGATACGTCCCACGGGTTCTCGCATCGCTAACGCTATACCGCGCATTGGTACAGATTTAGCCCGTCCTTCAAATTTGTCTGCCCACGCGGCATAGTAAAATAATACATCTATTGCTTCATTGACTTCTTTGAGGCCCTCGTCTCCACCGCACATCTCGTCAATACGTTTGGCAAAACTTTCTCTGCTGGCTGAAAGGTTTTCTGCGATATAGAACAAGATTTGTGCTCTTAGGTGTCCGGATGCTTTCCCCCAACTGCAGGCTGTTTGTGCTTGTACAGCATTTCGAACATCCTTGCGATTGGCCTTAGGAACATGCCCCAAAAATTGGCCTTTTGGACTATAAACCGCCTGACTGTAACCTCCATCAGGTCTTGTTTGTTTGCCACCAATGTAGAGTTTTGCGGTACGGTCAATTGGGTCAGAGCCAGAACTGAAACCTTTAAACGCTTCAATGCTGACAGGAGTTGATAGAGGTTTTTTACTCTTTGTATATGCCTGCAGTCCTTCCCAGCCACCTTCTCGACCAAACCCACTTTCGCGCAGACCTCCGAAACCTGCAGCAGCATCGAATAGGTTAGTTGCGTTGACCCAGACCACTCCAGCTACCAATTTTGGAGCGATTTCCAGAGCTAGGTTTATGTTTTCAGTCCACAATGTTGCTGCTAGTCCGTATCTTGTATTATTGGCTACCTCTATTGCTTCTTTGGGCGTTCTAAATGTGGTTGAAACTAAGACGGGACCAAAAATTTCTTCTTGCATCAAGGTATCAGCAGGGTGAAGCCCGGTAATAAGGGTTGGTGGGTAGTAACAGCCATCAGGAACAGGAATATTGGCATGATATGTTTCACCAGCAGTATTGGTGGTGACAAGATTTTTAATTTGTGCCAGCTGGATAGGATCTACGATCGCGCCTACGTCAATGGATTTGTCAAGTGGATCGCCTATACGAAGTTTGTCCATCCTTGATTTTAGCCGGTTGTGGAAATCCTCCGCGATCGCTTCATGAACCAGGAGCCGAGATCCTGCGCAGCACACTTGGCCTTGATTGAACCAAATAGCGTCAACTAGGCCTTCTATAGCACTGTCAATATCAGCGTCGTCAAAAACGATGTATGGAGATTTCCCTCCAAGCTCCAAGGTGAGCGACTTTTGGTTGTTTGCGACTGAGTCTTGAATTCGTCGACCTACTGCTGTGGATCCAGTGAAAGCAATTTTATCTACGTTCGAGTTCACTAGATATTCGCCGGTGCTTCCATCACCAGTGATTATATTTACTACTCCCGGTGGTATTTCTGCCTGCGCACAGATATCTGCAAATATCATTGCGGTCATTGGAGTATATTCTGCTGGCTTCAAAACCACTGTATTGCCCATCGCTAAAGCGGGTGCAATTTTCCAAGCCAACATTAATAAAGGAAAATTCCATGGAATTATTTGACCGCAGACCCCTTGCGCTTTTCTATCGGGCAGGGCCGTTGCCATTAACTGAGCGTGACCAGCGTGATGATAAAAATGGCGAATGGCGAGTGGAATATCAATATCACGGCTTTCGCGAATTGGTTTTCCATTATCCANTGACTCCATGACNGCTAATAGCCGGGCGTGTTTTTGCATAAGGCGTGCGATGGCATATAAAAATCTTGCCCGCGCTGCGCCTCCTAGGGCCTCCCATGCTGGTTGTGCTNCCCTNGCGCACTTTACTGCATCCTCTACCTCTTTACTTGANGTTAATGTCATCCCAGAAAGTTTCTCGCCTGTAGCAGGGTTGCAAACTGCAATATCATCACGAAAGGGACCCCAATTACCGTTGATATAAGGCCCTGCAATTCCACCGTGATCTTGAATCCATTGGAGTGCTGAGNTCCGTTCCTCTGGAGCTGTTCCGTAATCCATAGTTTCGAAGATAGTTTCAATATTCATAGGATTATCCAATTGGGTGGCGATGGTTGGCAGAATAGGAGCCGGTCAGGTGATGTTCAAGTTGTCGTTCAATATCGCCCAAAAGGGATGAGGCTCCAAAACGGAAGAGGTCTGGGCGTAACCAACGGTTTCCTAACTCTTCCTTAACTAAAGCTAGNTAAGTTATTGCATCTTTAGCNTTTGATATACCACCGGCAGGCTTATAGCCTACTCGGAAACCAGTGCGNTCGTGGTAAGCGCGAATGGCCCGCAGCATAACCAGGGTTACAGGCAANGTGGCATTTATACTTTCNTTGCCAGTAGANGTTTTAATAAAATCAGCGCCTGCCATCATGCAAACCAANCTNGCCCTACCNACATTTCGTAGACTACCTAATTCACCGGTAGCAAGAATAGCTTTTATATGTGCANNACCACAGGCTTTTCGAAAGGCTACAATTTCATCGAAAAGCGCCTGCCAATTTTGTGTAAGGACATGACGTCTCGAAATTACAATATCAATTTCGGANGCTCCAGCNTTNACACTTTCGTGNATTTCTTCAATTCGCAAATGTAACGGTGATAGCCCTGCGGGAAAGCCAGTGCTAACAGCGGCAACTGGAATGTCGGTTCCTTGNAGGGCNTCAACAGCNGGACTTACCATATCATGATAAACACAAACAGCCCCAGTTTTTAGGTTCGGTAAACCGATATGATTAAGAATGTCTTGCCGCACTGGTTGTCGAGCCTTTGCACATAAACGCCTTATTCGACCTACTGTGTCGTCACCAGAAAGTGTAGTGAGATCAATACATGAAATTGAACGTGCGAGCCAGGCAGCTTGGTGTTCTTTTTTTATTGATCTTCGACCGGGAAAGCTACTGCATCTTCGTTCAATGGCAGATGTGTTTGCTTGNACGGCAAGCACCCAATCGAGATCAAGATTCATCCCATCATTTCGTGGGTCTACAGGGGGCGACAAATGCGTTATTGATGAAGTGAGNTGTTCCATCTGATCTGTGTGCATGGGATTCTGTTATAGTTCAAGTATTCTAAAGCGTGACAAATATGGTAGAGCAGGATAATTCCCAGAAAACGACTTAGAGGTAGTATTATGTCTTTTAATCGAGCCTTAAAAATTGCGCCATCAATTTTAGCAGCTGATTTTGCTAATTTTGGTGAAGAGATACGGTGTGTTGAAGCACAAGGTGCTGATTGGATACACGTGGACGTAATGGATGGACATTTCGTGCCAAACATNACTTTTGGTCCCACTACTTGTGCTGCTATTCGACCCCACATTTCTACTGTAATGGATGTGCACTTGATGATTGCCCCAGTGGATCCATATATCGAAGCCTTTGCAAAGGCTGGGGCAGATATTATTACGGCTCACGTTGAGGCTGGCCCACATATTCACAGAACGTTACAGTCAATCCGTGCAAATGGCGTAAAAGCCGGTATTGCTCTAAANCCTGGAACTCCNGCTTCGGNGATAGCAGACCTGCTTGATAGTACGGATTTGGTTTGTGTGATGACAGTTAATCCTGGTTTTGGTGGGCAGTCTTACATTGNTTTAGAAGATAAGGTGGAAGAATTACGCACCATGATAGGCGATCGGCCCATTCATATTGAAATTGATGGAGGCGTCACTGCAAAAACAGCTCCTGGTCTGGTACGTGCTGGTGCAGATGTACTGGTGGCTGGTTCTGCTGTATTCAAGGGGGGNTCTGTTTCTAACCCATCGCCNTATGGTATCAATATTAACGCTATTCGTGCNGCTGTAGGCTGATTATTCTTTTTGATTAAAAAANGCTTGGCTCTAAGATNTTTAACCCTCTACTTTTCAATGAATAGGAAAATAAATGGCNTGGGAGTTTTGGATTGATCGAGGTGGTACGTTCACTGACATTGTTGCCAAAGATCCAGAGGGTAACATTGAAACACATAAACTTTTATCAGAAAATCCAGANCATTATAAAGATGCAGCCGTACAAGCGATATCGAATACCCTAGGACATGTGGCAATTGACCAGGCTGATATTAGCGTAGTCAAAATGGGTACAACCGTAGCCACAAATGCTCTTCTGGAGCGCAAAGGTGTCTCTGTATTGTTAATGATAACTGAGGGGTTTGGTGATCTTTTGAAAATTGGATATCAGAACCGTCCTGATCTTTTCTCCACGCGTATCAAACGNCCAGAACCTTTGTATAAAACTGTGGTGGAGGTTTCTGAACGCCTCAATGCTGAGGGTCAGGCGCTCATACCTTTGGATCTGGAAAGAGCTCGTTTTGATATGNGGGTGGCTCGGGAGAACGGGGTGAAATCAATTGCTATTGCCTTGCTCCACGCTTACTTGAATCCAGAACATGAGAGGCAATTGGCGGCGCTCGCAAGAGAACTTGGATTCGAACAGATTTCAACTTCTCATGAGGTTTCAGGTCTTTCTAAGCTTGTGTCTCGGGGTGACACAACTGTTGTTGATGCATACCTCTCTCCTGTTCTACGGCGCTATGTAGATCAGGTAGCCGATGCTTTAAGCTTAGGAAAAAATTGTAAGGCCTTGATGTTTATGCAATCTAATGGGGGCTTGATTGATGCGCAAAAATTCCAAGGTAAAGATGCAATTTTATCAGGACCGGCGGGTGGAATCGTTGGCATGGTGGAGACTGGGCAGCAAGCTGGATTTAACCTTTTAATTGGGTTTGATATGGGTGGTACATCCACTGATGTTAGCCATTTTGCGGGCAAGTTAGAGCGTAGCTTTGAGACTGACGTGGCTGGGGTTAGATTGCGTGCTCCCATGATGGATATTCACACAGTTGCAGCGGGGGGAGGCTCTGTTTGTAGCTACCGTGACGGTAGGTTTCAAGTTGGCCCCGATAGTGCTGGTGCTGCTCCCGGTCCTGCCAGCTACCGCCGTGGCGGGCCTCTGACAGTCACTGATTGCAATTTAGTTTTGGGTTCGTTGTCTCCAAATTACTTTCCAGCAGTATTTGGAACTTCGGGTAATATGCCTTTGGATAATGAGGCTGCTAAAAAAGGGATAAAAGAACTGGCATCAAAATATGATTTGCATGGTTCTATCGAAGATATTGCGATGGGCTTTCTCGAAATTGCGGTCCAAAATATGGCTAATGCTATAAAGAAAATAAGTGTAGAGCGTGGCCATAATATTACGAGCTACACCCTGCAAAGTTTTGGTGGTGCTGGGGGACAACACGCATGTCTGGTGGCTGAAGAGTTGGGCATGTCTAGAGTGATGATACACCCTTTTGCAGGTGTACTATCGGCTTATGGCATGGGCTTGGCAGATGTGCGTTGCTTGCGAGAAAGTCAACTGGATTGTGATCTTGAAGATAACGAGCATGTTAAAGCCACTTTGGATGTCCTGCAAGCTGATGCAATAGATGAACTATCTGATCAGGGCATTAAGAAGTTCCACACAGAGATAAGAGCACATCTTCGGTATGAAGGATCGCACCAAACTTTAGAAGTTTCTTATGGAACGGTAGATCAGATGGCAGTAGATTTTGAGGCTGCACATGTGGCACGATTTGGTTTCTCGTCACCAAACAGAAAGCTTCAATTCGAAATGGTTAGTGTCGAAGCTATTGGTGAGATTGCAGGTATTTCAAAAACGCTACAAACTTTTGGTGATGGCGCTCCAATTGGGTATGGTGAAATATATCGGGGAACCTGGCATGAAATCCAGATCTATGACCGAAGTACGCTACGCAAAAATCAGGTTATTGATGGCCCTGCTATTATCATGGAGACAACAGGTACAAATGTGGTCGAACTGGGATGGCGGGCGAGGCGTGATGATTTTGATAATTTGATAATTGAGCATGTGGCCCACGCTGTTCATGATTTGGCTAGTACTGAGGCAGATCCCATACTTTTAGAAATTATGTCCAATCGATTCATATCGATTGCTGATCAAATGGGTGCAACGCTGGCTAACACGAGTTGGTCGGTGAATATTAAAGAGCGTTTTGATTTTTCCTGTGCCATTTTTAATGAGTTTGGAGATCTAGTGGCGAACGCGCCACATGTTCCAGTGCATTTGGGTTCAATGTCTGAAAGCATAAAGACAGTGATTCAACAAAATATAGGCATCGCTGACGGAGATTCATATATGCTTAATTCGCCTTATAACGGTGGAACGCATTTGCCGGATGTAACTGTGGTTACTCCAGTATTTGTTAAGGGCGAAGTGGCTTTCTGGCTAGGTTCGAGGGGGCATCATGCTGATATTGGCGGGCGTACTCCAGGCTCGGCTCCACCTGATAGCACAAATATTGAGGAAGAGGGAGTTCTCATTGATAATGTAAAATTAGTGGAAGCTGGTCGATTATGTGAAGGTGAGGTGCTCAAATTACTTTCATCAGGGAAATACCCTTGCCGCAACATTTCACAAAACATGGCTGATTTGCAGGCGCAGGTTGCGGCAAATGAGACTGGGCGGCAGGGATTGCTGAAAATGGTATCTGCGTACGGTCAATCCGCTGTAACAGCCTATATGATACATGTACAAAATAATGCTGAAGAAAGCGTACGAGAGGTAATCGCTACACTTAGAGATGGTAAGTTTCTGTATAAAATGGATACAGGACAGCAGGTTCAGGTGGCCATCACTATAGATGTTAAAGCACGATCTGCTAAGGTAGATTTTACTGGTACCAGTGCCCAACATAAAGGTAATTACAACGCACCTTTAGCTGTGTCGCGAGCAGTGGTTCTCTATGTTTTTCGTTTATTGGTTGGAAAAAATATTCCTCTTAACGAGGGCTGTCTTAAACCTTTAGATATTGTTGTCCCTGAATGCTCGATGCTCAATCCACAATATCCCGCAGCTGTCATCGCCGGCAATACAGAAGTCAGTCAAGCAGTATGCAATGCATTGATTGGTGCGCTTGACATCATGGCTTGCAGTCAGGGAACGATGAATAATTTTGTGTGGGGAAATGAGGTATTTCAAAATTACGAAACAATAGCAGGTGGTGCTGGGGCAGGTCCATATTACAATGGTTGTGATGCAGTTCAAACTCATATGACTAATACCAGAATGACAGATCCTGAGATTTTAGAAAAAAGATTTCCTGTTCTTCTCCGAACCTTTTCCATTCGTAAGGGGTCAGGTGGCAAAGGTGAGTATCGCGGGGGGCATGGTGCAGTTCGACGTTTAGAGTTTTTAACTGATGTGACGGTAACGACCCTGTCTTCTCACCGCCAGATTCCACCCTTTGGAGTGGCTGGTGGAAGTGATGGCGCCACTGGAGAAAACTGGGCTGAATTACCGGATGGTACTAAAGTTAACTTGATGGGTAATGATGAAATCGAGTTACCCGCTGGATCTATTTTTGGTATGCGCACGCCAGGTGGAGGAGGATGGGGTTACAATTAAATTAGCTTCAGTCTAAAATTAAAATAGCGTTCGAAATCTCTGTTTTATTAAGTGGCACTTGCCCAAAAAAAGCGCCCAGACTGCTCCGGGCGCTTTTTATTTATTTTATATAAATTATTTAGTCGCAAACCCACTGCATTGTGTGGAAGTTAAACTCAAAGCTTTGCATGGGAACCCAAGTAAAGCCCTGCAGGCATTTATGGAACGCCTGTTGGCTTTGTTGGGTCAATACGAATACGTCGACCTGATCCTCAACTAATTTGCGTTGCAACGATTTGTAGATTGCATTTTGGCGTTCAACGTCTGATATCGTACGCGCTTCATCAATCATTGCATCAACTTCATCACTTAGCACCCATTCCATTGACGCCCAAGTTCCCGCGGCACGGCTGTGATATTGGGTGAAGAAGAAGGTATCAGGTGAAGGATATGTAGCACCATAGAACACTTGGTTGATTGCTGGAGTCGTGTTAACGTCTGCTGCTAGTTCAGTCATTCTATTCCAAGGCTCGGGCTTTAGTATTGTGTTAAACCCGATGGTATCGAGTATTGATTTCATCAAAAGACCGATTTCTTCCTCAAAGGCCAATCCAGCAACATACATGATTTCAATATCGATTGGGCCACTTCCGGCATATGAAGATGCGTCCACATGCTCTTTCGCCTTTGCAAGATCAAAGACAGGGGCTCCGATGTCATCTGGGTAAGCATCTGCAAAAATTGGCGGCATTGGGCCGGTCAATGGTGCCCCTGGCAAAATTACGTCACGGATCGTATCGTAATCAGTGGCGTAAGCAATGGCTTTACGGATGTTCACATCATCTGTTGGTGCAATTGAGTTATTTAGCTTCAGATAAAAGTTTGTAGCAGTAGAATACTTATCAACTCGATAATCAGCTAAAGCTCCGATACTGTCGTAAGTTTCTTGAGCTTGTGCATCTGAAGACATAGATAATTCACCTGATGCTGCCAATGCTTTGACTGTAGCTTCTTCATTTGTGACCACGAACCGTACCTCATCAATGCCGGTATCAGTCCATCCGAGATGGTACCCGTCATATGCTTTGATTGTCATTCCAGCGCCACGTTCCCAGCTATCTAAGTAAAAAGCCCCAGCACCAATTGAATTATTCGCGATATAATCCTGTGCCCAAGGGTCTCCATCGCCAGCATTTTCAGCAGCAAGGTCAGAGTTTACGACAAACAGAATTGGTGTTGTTGTCAGGAATGGCGCGTATGTTTTTTCAAGTTGGAATTGTACAGTGCGCGAATCAATTTCTGTTACTGACCCTTCGCTCAAAACTCCTTCAAATAAATATGAAGGTCCCTCATTGATGGCTAACAAACGGTTTACTGACCAAACTACATCTTTAGCTTCAATCGGTGAACCATCTTGGAATGTAGCACCATTTTTTAACTTGAATGCCCAGGTCAGCCCATCCTCCGAAGTTGTCCAACTTTCTGCCAGAAGGGGTTGAATAGCACCGGAACCGTCCAGCGTTGTCAGCGCTTCATAAAGATTCACGCCAGCCATATACTCTGTGTAATCGTTAATCTTAGCAGGATCGACTGTGCCAAAGATTTGCACCGCATTGACCGTCACCACATTATCTGCAGAGGCCATTCCGGTCCCAAGCATTAATGCGGTTGCGGCCGTCGCCCCTAACGCAATTGATTTAAAATTTTTCATTGTCTTTCCTTTCTTCTAGTTGCTTCGATTGTTAATTTCTTCAATAGGTTTGTACTCTGCCTCATATCCAAAGTAGCCTGGTCCAACGAGTTCGAGACCGTGTTTTGATCGCCATTTTGGATCACAGGGAAGTCCGAAAACAATAACACGATACCCATAGCCCATGGTTTCTGTAGTAATCGGCTGGCCTGTTTCTAGGTCCAGCAGGCAAATCAAGTCGGGCGTGATTGCAAGAGGCTGGCCTTTATCATCCTCCGCTAGGAGGAATTCATTTTGAAAGTTTAGTTTCATGCTACGGCCTTGATAGGCTTCTAAACCCTCGATGATAGCTTGTCCGCGTGCAAAACCACCTTCAGTTCGTCTATCAACGTCTGTAACACGACCCTCAAATAGACGCATTCCATTGAGATCTGATGCTAGTCTATCAGCTGGGTTGCGATTGGCAGCTTGTTCAGAACCAATGATCCGACCAATGCTCGTTATTAGAGATAATGAACCGCGAAGGATAGCTTTTTTTGCTTGTGCGCCTGTCATTGGATAAAGGGCGATCAGACCTGCGCCACCCATCTCTACTGTGATGACACGTGCAAATTTCTCAGTTGATAAATTGTCCACTGTGTTGAGAACAAATGCGTTGCCTTTGTCATCAGCCATTGCCATTGGGCAAGCGTGAACATCGAACATCGTCATGGAAACCATTTGTAGTTCTGGAAAGGCGCGCCCCATGCCGTCGCCGTCA
>NZVF01000062.1 GCA_002698165.1 Planktomarina sp.
TGAATGGTGACCCGACATTTTTTGTGCGGGCGCTCAATAATCACCCGACTAATACCAGCTTGTTTGCACTCTTCGCCAACAAACTCTCTGATTTTAAGGTCTTCCATTAATAGGTCACCATAATCTTTGGTATCTGCATACCAACGACTGTCCCATGTACGATTAACCTGAAGACGCATGCCTATTGGATTACTTTTATTTCCCATTATGCTTGCTCCTCGACCTGACGCACCAAAATAGTAAGTTCAGAAAACGGTTTAATTATCTTTCCAAAGCGCCCACGAGCCCTAGGCCTTCCACGCTTCATGATTAAGTTCTTTCCAACATAAGCCTCAGCCACTACTAATTCGTCAACATCTAGGTTGTGATTGTTCTCAGCATTAGCAATTGCAGATTGAAGACATTTTTTTACATCGTCTGCTATGCGCTTCTTAGAAAAGGTCAAGTCAGTAATTGCCTTATCAACCTTCTTTCCACGGATCATTTGCGCAACTAGATTAAGTTTTTGCGGGGATGTCCGAAGCATACGGGTTTTTGCCATTGCTTCATTGTCCGCCACACGACGGGGATTTTTATCCTTGCTCATTACTTATTTCCGCTTCGCTTTTTTATCAGCCGCGTGACCATAGTAGGTCCGTGTCGGAGAATATTCGCCAAACTTTTGGCCGATCATTTCTTCAGTTACACTCACGGGAATATGCTTCCGCCCATTATACACACCAAAAATCAATCCTACAAACTGGGGAAGAATCGTTGAACGACGCGACCAAATTTTAATAACGCTATTACGGTCACTTTCAATGGCTTCTTCCGCCTTCTTAAGAACGTAAGCATCTACAAATGGACCTTTCCATACGGATCGAGACATAATTTAACGCCCCTTCTTCTTGGCGTGACGTGAGCGAATAATAAGCTTTTGCGACGCTTTGTTTTTATTTCTAGTACGAGCACCTTTAGTTGGCTTACCCCAGGGAGAGACTGGGTGACGCCCACCTGAGGTACGACCTTCACCACCACCATGCGGATGATCGACTGGGTTCATGACAACACCACGAACGGATGGTCGGACACCTTTGTGACGCATACGTCCAGCTTTACCAAAATTTTGGTTTGCATTGTCTGGATTAGATACTGCGCCAATAGTGGCCATGCATTCTTGACGAACGAGTCGTAATTCTCCTGAAGACAACCGAACTTGAGCATACCCACCATCTCGACCAACGAACTGGGCATAAGTTCCAGCTGAGCGAGCTATTTGTCCACCCTTTCCAGCCTTCAATTCAATATTNTGAATAATTGTACCTATCGGCATACCAGAAAATGGCATTGCGTTACCAGGTTTNATGTCAGCTTTTGAAGCTGCTACAACANTGTCNCCAACTGCCAAGCGCTGAGGAGCCAAAATATATNCCTGCTCACCGTCTTCGTATTTAATAAGTGCTATNAATGCTGTACGGTTGGGATCATATTCAATCCTCTCAACTGTTGCCGATACATCAAGCTTGTTTCGCTTGAAATCGACGATACGGTAGAGTCGCTTTGCTCCACCACCACGACGACGTGAAGTAATCCGCCCGGTATTGTTCCGGCCGCCCGACTTTGTCAAACCCTCTGTGAGTGATTTAACTGGACGTCCCTTCCAAAGCTCCGAACGGTCGATCAGTACCAGCCCACGCTGGCCTGGCGTCGTCGGTTTATACGACTTTAATGCCATGCTTTCTGTCTTCCGTTTGCTTAGNGCGACCCATTAAGATCGCTGGTTTATAGGGCCCCAGAGGTCCCCTGAATTAAAGTAGCTTAAATAGCTACCNATAACATTTATCCCAAAATACATGGGNAAATNAAAGAACAGTCCTANTATTAAAGGCCAGTTGAAACGTCAATAGTGTTGCCTTCTTCAAGTGTAACATANGCTTTTTTTATATCTTTACGTTTTCCTAGCATCCCTCGGAACCGCTTTGCCTTACCTTTTGTGATCGTCGTATTCACAGCTTTAACTTTAACTCCAAACAAGCTTTCAACTGCTTCCTTTATGCNAGGCTTGTTACTATCGATGGCAACTTCAAACACAACAGCCCCAGCTTCAGACGCCATTGTTGTTTTTTCTGTAACGATAGGTTTACGAATTATATCATAATGTTCAGGTTTAACACTCATTTCAATCGTGCCTCCAGCGCTTCAACGCCTGCTTTNGTAATNACCAGCGTGTCNCGCTTCAANATATCGTATACGTTAGCACCCATCGTTGGNAGAATATCTAGACCATCAATATTCCGAGCAGCTTGAGCNAANTTTTCATTCACTGCTGCCCCATCGATTATTAATGCACGTTTCCATCCTAGTTTTTCTACCATTTTCGCCAGCAAGCTTGTTTTGCCATCCGATATTGCAGCATCTATCACAACCAATTCGCCCGCCTGCGCTTTTGCAGAAAGAGCGTGCTTAAGACCTAATGATCTAACCTTTTTTGGCAGATCGTGCCCATGGCTTCGCGGAGTTGGCCCTTTATAGATACCTCCACCACGGAAGATTGGTGCCGACCTAGCACCATGTCGTGCCCCCCCTGTACCCTTCTGACGGTAAATCTTTTTTGTAGAATAATTAACTTCCGAACGTGTTTTCACCTTATGNGTACCAGATTGGGCATTATTACGCTGCCACCTTACAACTCGGTGAAGAATATCAACGCGAGGTTCCAAACCAAAAAGTGCTTCATCCAGATCAACCGAACCAGCCTTGGCACCATCTAATTTAATTACATTTAATTTCATACTTCACCGCCTTCTGCAGGGGCTTCAAGTACCGTTGTATCTTCCTGAGCAACCGCAGCTTTCACTGCTGCAGGAAAGGGAACGCCATCTGGCAGTTTCTTTTTTACNGCATCTTTAATTGTAACCCATCCNCCTTTGGAACCTGGAACAGCGCCTTTAATCATAATAAGGCCCCTTTCAACATCCGTGCGAACAACCTCTAAATTTTGTGTNGTAACTTTAGCAGCTCCCATATGACCAGCCATTTTCTTCCCTTTAAACACTTTGCCCGGATCCTGACATTGGCCAGTTGATCCGTGAGAGCGATGACTTATAGAAACTCCATGCGACGCACGCAAACCACCAAAATTCCAACGTTTCATAGCGCCTTGAAAACCCTTACCAATTGACACCCCAGACACGTCAACTTTCTGCCCCTCAAGAAAGTGCTCAGCTGAAATTTCAGCACCTATTTCAATTAAATTGTCTGCGGACACGCGAAACTCAGCTAACTTACGCTTCGGTGCAACATTTGACTTAGCAAAATGCCCACGCATNGATTGACTAGTTCTCTTTGCTTTCGCAAAGCCAGCGCCTAACTGAACAGCAGTATAACCGTCTGCATCATTAGTTCGCTGTGCCACAACCTGCAACCCATCCAAAGACAATACAGTCACAGGAACTTGGTTGCCATCTTCCATAAATAGCCGGGTCATACCAACNTTTTTTGCAATTACTCCAGAGCGCATCTGATTTTGCCTCCTTAAACTGAGATTTGCACATCAACACCAGCAGCNAGGTCGAGCTTCATGAGCGCNTCCACTGTCTGAGGTGTCGGATCAACAATATCCAACAGGCGTTTNTGCGTGCGGATNTCNAACTGGTCCCGGGATTTNTTATCAACATGAGGACCACGTAAAACCGTAAATTTTTCTATTTTGTTAGGTAGCGGTATTGGGCCACGCACTTGCGCTCCAGTACGTTTCGCAGTGTTNACAATCTCCAGCGTGGATGTGTCAAGCACGCGATAGTCAAACGCTTTTAANCGAATGCGAATGTTTTGGCTTTTCATTTCGTTACCCCTTTCCAGGGCTTGAATATTGTTGATAGGAGCGCCAGAATACTGAAGCTCGTCGAACTAATGCGGACCCCGATNTGGGGTCCACGTTATTAATTAGGCATGTATCTTTGACACGACTCCAGCGCCAACAGTACGACCACCCTCACGAATAGCAAAACGAAGGCCGTTTTCCATTGCGATTGGAGCAATCAACTCAACATCAAACTTAAGATTGTCACCCGGCATAACCATTTCTGTACCAGAAGGCAGCACAACAGTACCTGTCACATCAGTTGTACGGAAGTAAAACTGTGGACGATAGTTAGCAAAGAATGGTGTGTGACGTCCGCCTTCTTCTTTTGTAAGAATATANGCTTCTGCCTCAAATTTTGTGTGAGGCTTAACAGAACCTGGTTTACACAATACTTGCCCACGCTCAACGCCATCACGGTCAATCCCACGCAACAACGCACCAACATTATCACCAGCTTCACCACGGTCCAACAATTTNCGGAACATCTCNACNCCAGTACAAGTGGTNTTTGACGTATCACGGATACCTACAATTTCAATTTCTTCACCCACATTGATAACACCNCGCTCAACACGACCTGTTACAACAGTGCCNCGACCAGAGATTGAAAATACATCCTCAATTGGCATTAAGAATGGCTGATCAACAGCACGCGTTGGTGTCGGGATATATTCGTCAACAGCAGCCATCAGTTTCGAAATTGATTCAGAACCAATGTTAGCATCACGCTCTTCCAAAGCAGCCAATGCAGATCCCGGAATTATCGGAATATCATCACCCGGGTATTCGTAAGATGACAGCAGCTCACGAATTTCCATTTCAACCAATTCCAACAACTCATCATCATCAACTTGATCAACCTTGTTCATGTAAACAACCATGTAAGGGATACCAACTTGGCGACCCAACAAAATATGCTCGCGGGTCTGNGGCATTGGGCCATCAGCTGCATTCACAACTAAAATCGCACCATCCATTTGAGCAGCACCAGTGATCATATTTTTTACNTAGTCAGCATGACCCGGACAATCGACGTGTGCGTAGTGACGCGCATCAGTCTCATACTCAACATGTGCTGTTGAGATTGTAATGCCACGAGCCTTCTCTTCTGGAGCCCCATCAATCTCATCATATGCTTGAAATTCACCAAATTGNTTAGTGATTGCAGCCGTCAATGTTGTCTTGCCGTGGTCAACATGACCAATCGTGCCAATGTTTACGTGTGGTTTTGAACGTTCAAACTTTTCCTTAGCCATGAGAGGCTCCTCTTTTGTTTCGTGGCGGTGGGCAAAGTGCCCACCCTACCGTGGTTGGTGTAGGGTAGGCCATAGGCCCACCACGTTTACGCATATTTAGCCTGGATTTCTTCCGATATATTTGATGGTACAGGTTCATAGTGATCAAACTGCATTGAAAAATTCGCTCGTCCAGACGACATTGATCTTAATGTATTTATATATCCAAACATATTCGCCAGTGGCACAAAGGCATCAATAGCAATTGCATTTCCACGNCTATCTTGACCCTGCACTTGTCCACGACGGGACGTTAAATCGCCAATTATTCCACCAGTGTATTCATCTGGCGTTATTACTTCCACCTTCATAATAGGCTCAAGCAGTTTAGCACCGGCCAAACGCATGCCCTCTCTCATGCACATCCTACCAGCAATTTCAAAAGCCAAAACTGACGAGTCNACATCGTGATATTTACCTTCGAGTAAGGCAACCTTGAAGTCAATTACAGGAAAGCCAGCTAATGGACCGCTATCCATCACTGACCTNATACCTTTTTCAACACCCGGAATATATTCTTTGGGTACTGATCCCCCCACAACCCTTGATTCAAATGAATAACCTTCGCCAGGTACTGTTGGAGAAATTATCATTTTAACCTCTGCATATTGGCCAGAACCACCAGATTGCTTTTTATGAGTATANACGTGCTCAACCTCATGACCAATNGTTTCACGATAAGCCACTTGNGGTGCACCAATATTTGCNTCCACCTTAAATTCGCGCCGCATCCGATCTACAAGAATATCCAAGTGCAGTTCGCCCATGCCTTTCATTATGGTCTGACCAGACTCTATATCAGTCTCCACTCTAAAGGATGGATCTTCCGCGGATAGGCGCTGCAGAGCTAAGCCCATTTTTTCTTGATCACCCTTTGTTTTTGGTTCGATCGCAATTTCAATCACTGGATCTGGGAAAGTCATTGTTTCTAAAACAACAGGCGCATTTATGGCNCAAAGAGTATCACCAGTAGTCGTATCCTTTAGACCACCTAATGCAATGATGTCACCAGCAAACGCTTCAGAAATCTCATCTCGNTCATTCGAATGCATGACCATCATTCGACCGACACGCTCTTTTTTTCCTTTTGTTGAATTNAGGAANTTGTCACCNTTTTCGAGCTTACCGGAGTAAATTCGAGTAAANGTTAANGACCCAACAAACGGGTCGTTCCAAATCTTAAAAGCAAGAGCTGAAAANGGCATATCATCGTCTGCGCGTCNTGCTATGTCACGTGTTTCTTTTTCATCGCCTGGCTTGAAACCCATGTAATCNANAACATCTANNGGACTAGGCAAATAATCAACAACAGCATTTANCAGTGGTTGAACGCCTTTATTCTTAAATGCNGATCCCCCCAANACAGGTACAAATGCCATTTTCAAGGTGCCTATACGTATCAATTTCCGNAGNGNATNTACATCTGGCTCATTACCTTCNAGGTATTCCATCATAGCNTCATCATCTTGTTCAACTGCGGCTTCCACGAGCTTACTNCGCCACGTGTCTGCAGTATTTTTTAGGCTATCACGGATCGGAGCCTTAACCCAAGAAGCNCCAAGATCCTCNCCCTGCCACAACCACTCTTCCATTGTGATCAGNTCNACCAATCCTTCAAGNTCAGTTTCACAACCAATTGGAAATGCGATTGGAACAGCCGTGGCTCCAGTCCGATCCTCAATCATCGCTACACAATTGAAAAAATCTGCTCCTATTTTGTCCATCTTGTTTACAAATACCATCCGAGGCACTTTGTAACGATCTGCTTGCCGCCAAACTGTCTCGGTTTGCGGTTCAACGCCCGCATTTGCATCAAGAACACAAACTGCACCATCTAAAACAGCTAACGAGCGCTCAACCTCAATAGTGAAATCAACATGGCCTGGAGTGTCAATAATATTTAATCGATGCTTTGGACCGTCTGGATCAACGCCAGTTTCTGTACGCTCCCAAAAAGTTGTAGTGGCAGCTGACGTAATAGTGATGCCGCGCTCTTGTTCCTGCTCCATGTGATCCATCGTAGCAGCACCATCATGCACTTCACCAATGTTGTGCTCTTTTCCAGTATAATACAAAATCCGCTCAGAACATGTAGTTTTTCCAGCGTCAATATGTGCCATTATTCCAAAATTTCGGTACAAGTCCAAGGGATATTCACGTGCCATGTGTATTAAGCCTCTATTAGTTCACCAGCGGTAATGACTGAATGCTTTATTTGCATCAGCCATTTTATGGGTGTCTTCACGTTTTTTTACAGCCGAGCCACGAGACTGCACAGCATCCAAAAGCTCACCAGCTAGTCGCTCTTCCATTGTGTTTTCATTGCGTTTGCGACTAGCAGTTATCAACCAGCGAATTGCCAGNGCCTCTCTACGCTCTGGCCGNACNTCAACTGGTACTTGATAGGTAGCCCCNCCAACACGCCTTGAGCGNACTTCCACTGATGGCTTNATATTTTCTAGAGCTTCGTGAAACAANTCAATNGGAACNCGTTTTACTTTAGTTTCCACCCTCTCAAGGGCNCCATAAACTATGCGTTCAGCAATTGATTTTTTACCGTCCAACATAAGATTATTCATNAATTTTGTTAAAACGAGATCACCATATTTGGCATCTGGTAAAACGGATCGCTTCTCAGCGGCATGACGACGAGACATATCTAAATNCCCTTATTTAGGACGCTTTGCGCCATATTTAGAACGACGCTGTTTACGATCTTTAACACCCTGGGTATCCAATACACCTCGAAGAATATGATATCGCACACCAGGTAGGTCTTTAACCCTACCCCCACGGATCAACACGACCGAGTGTTCTTGTAGATTATGACTTTCACCCGGAATATAGCTAATAACCTCAAAACCATTAGTGAGCCGAACTTTCGCAACCTTACGCATGGCGGAGTTTGGCTTTTTTGGTGTAGTTGTATAAACTCTCGTACAAACACCACGCTTT
The DNA here is from genome assembly GCA_002698165.1 of Planktomarina sp. Lineage (GTDB taxonomy): Bacteria > Pseudomonadota > Alphaproteobacteria > Rhodobacterales > Rhodobacteraceae > Planktomarina. The sequence goes on from NZVF01000062.1 coordinate 8,095, forward strand.
TGCGGACATTCTTGCAAATGCATTGATTTACTACGTTTGACTTTTGGCTGCCGTGGTTTGCGGATCAGCTGTTGTATTGTGGGCATTAGCGGTTCTCTTCCAGTCTGTACAAATCTTCGATGGAACACANTCCACCAGTTGTTATGTTTAAGTGCCCGGTGCTACNACCAGCCACTGGTTTCCGCAAATTCCCGCGGTTTTCTTTCGCCGTACNCGACCAAAACCGCATACCATCCTAAAAATGGAGGAGGGCGGTATCGATCCAGAGGAACAGCGTACTGTTCTTGTCCACTTCAAATCTTGATTTCACATAAAAGTTATAATTTATGCAGATTAGGGGGGCGTATATGCAGAGTCGGTTAAGGTGTCAACAGTTAGAAATACATAACGATATCTATATGACGGAGCTTGTTAAATCAGTGGGAACTATCCAGATTTTCTGGACGTTAAGATCTTGGATCTGAACACCGCCAAATTCAGCAATAAGAAGATAGGAATAAATATTAAATCTTGGGATTACTAACTAATTAATTAAAAATTTTGCATGCAATTATNTATTTCAAATTATGCCACAGAAAAGTAAAAGCCACCCATATGAATGGCCTTTACTTTTTTAAAATTTAATTATGTTNACTTGGCGTGGTTGTTTCCGGAGTAACAAAAACTTCATCTGGTACAATATCATCTGTTGGAGCTGCAAGCGCGATTGCCTCCTTTGCTTCCGCCTTCCGAGCTTCAATAACAACGTTGTCGCGATCAGCTGCNACTCGACGCATCTTTTGAGTAGCACCACCTGTTCCAGCTGGAATCAATCGACCAACAATCACNTTTTCTTTTAGACCAATCAACTTATCGCGCTTACCCTGNACAGAAGCTTCTGTTAGNACACGTGTTGTTTCCTGAAATGAAGCAGCCGAAATAAATGACCGCGTTTGGAGTGAGGCCTTCGTAATGCCCAACAAAATTGGTCCACCTTGAGCTTCACGACCTCCTTTAGATACAGCTTTATCNTTAGCTGCATCAAATTCAGCTTTATCTACGTGCTCACCTTTCAGAAGAGTAGTCTCTCCACTGTCAGTTATTTCCCATTTTTGCAACATCTGCCTGACTATTACCTCTATATGCTTGTCATTTATCTTCACGCCCTGAAGACGGTATACGTCTTGTACTTCATCAATCATATAGTCGGCTAGGGCCTCCACCCCCATGACTGAAAGGATGTCGTGGGGAGCAGGNTTTCCATCCATGATATAATCCCCCTTCTTAATGAAGTCGCCCTCTTGGACTGGNATATGCTTGCCCTTAGGAACCATATATTCAACATTTTCCATGGCCTCATCCACTGGCTCAATCGCTATTCGCCTCTTATTTTTATAGTCCTTACCAAAACGGACGTACCCATCTATTTCTGCAATTATAGCATGGTCTTTTGGTCTACGCGCCTCAAACAGTTCAGCAACTCGTGGTAGACCNCCCGTAATATCCTTGGATCTCCCACCTTCTCGAGGAATTCTAGCTAAAATATCACCCGCCTTAATTTCTTGACCATCTTCAATCGAAAGAACAGCGTCTACNGACATCGCATATGAAACAGGGTTGCCATCTTTTTTAAGTAACATTTCACCTTTGGCATCAGTTACTATTATTTTTGGAGCTAGCTCATTACCTTTAGGAGCTGCTCGCCAATCGGCCACAATTTTCTGAGTCATACCCGTCGCATCATCTGTTTCATCGCGCAAAGCTATACCACTCACGAGATCAACAAACTTTGCTGTNCCTTTTTTTTCAGCAATTATTGGCAANGTNAACGGGTCCCACTCAAACAACTTTTGACCACGCTCTANTTTTTGACCATCTTTAACCAACATCTTGGAACCATAATCCACCTTATAGCTAGCTATTTCAGATCCACCAACATCAAGGATTTTTGCTACCATATTACGTGTAAGCGATAAATACTCACCAGCTGAGTTTTTAAGTAATGTAGCATTTTCAAGAGAAACTTTACCTGTTTGACTGCTTTCTTGGCTGGATTGTTGACCACCACCCTGCGCAACGCCACCAATATGAAAGGTCCTCATGGTGAGCTGTGTGCCAGGTTCTCCAATTGATTGAGCGGCGATAATACCAACAGCCTCGCCTTGGTTCACTTGGGTTCCTCTTGAAAGATCCCTTCCATAGCAAGCCGCACAGATTCCATCTTCAATCTCACAGGTTAATGGGGACCTGATCTGCATCGAAACCACATTGCCGGCTTCAATTGCGTCCGCCTTCCACTCATCAATCATATCTCCCTTGCTGCACAAAACTTCATCTGTCCCAGGCTTGAATACGTCTTCAGCAGCAACACGGCCTAAAATACGTTCCGCAAGAGATGAAATAACTTCACCGTCGTTCACAGCGGCTCGAGCAGTAATAGAACGTTCGGTTCCACAATCATGACTCCGTACAATACAGTCTTGCGCTACATCCACTAAACGTCGAGTCAAATAGCCTGAGTTTGCAGTTTTTAAAGCGGTATCCGATAGACCCTTCCGCGCACCATGAGTAGAGTTAAAGTATTCAAGAACCGTCAAACCTTCTTTAAAGTTTGAAATAATCGGTGTTTCAATAATATCACCATTCGGCTTGGCCATTAAACCACGCATGCCACCCAATTGCTTCATCTGCGTCACCGAACCACGCGCTTTTGAATGTGCCATCATATATACTGAGTTAGGTTCCATTTCGGCACCACTCTCATCATATTTAACAGATGCAATCGCTTCCATCATTGAGTCAGTTACTTGATCATTACAGTTTGACCAAGCATCAATGACTTTATTGTATTTTTCGCCCTGAGTTATCAGCCCATCCATATACTGCTGTTCAAACTCTTTAACCTGAGTACGGACACCATCAACGATACCCCATTTATTATCTGGAATTAGCATGTCATCTTTACCAAAAGATATCCCTGCTCGAAACGCCTCACGAAAACCAATAGTCATGACTTGATCGCAAAAGATAACAGATTCTTTCTGACCACAGTAGCGGTATACTGTATCGATTACCTGCTGCACCTCACCCTTTTTCAATAGACGATTAACTAATTTGAAAGGCGCTTTTGCATTTAATGGTAGTAATGCACCTAAAATTACCCGCCCAGGCGTAGTTTCAAACCGTTCCATTACCTCATTTCCTTCAGAGTCGATCTGAAGAATCCGAGCAGTTATTTTTGCATGCAAATGAACTACCCCAGCATCAAGGCCATGTTGCACTTCATCAGACGAACCAAAAATCATACCTTCGCCAACCATTCCTTCACGCATGAGTGACGTGTAATAAAGTCCTAATATCATATCTTGTGATGGTACGATAATTGGAGCACCGTTTGCAGGAGAAAGAACATTATTTGTGGACATCATAAGTACTCTGCACTCCAGCTGCGCCTCAAGGCTCAGAGGAACATGAACAGCCATCTGGTCTCCATCAAAATCAGCATTAAAGGCAGAGCAAACTAACGGATGAAGCTGAATAGCTTTTCCTTCAATAAGTACAGGTTCAAAGCCTTGAATACCCAATCTGTGTAAGGTGGGAGCACGGTTTAACATAACCGGGTGTTCACGAATAACCTCATCTAATATATCCCACACTTCTGGACGTTCTTTTTCAACAAGCTTTTTTGCTTGCTTTACTGTTGAGGAAAGGCCCTTTGCTTCCAAGCGGCTATAAATAAATGGTTTGAAAAGCTCGAGAGCCATTTTCTTTGGTAAACCACATTGATGCAATTTAAGTTCAGGCCCTGTGACAATTACCGATCGGCCAGAAAAGTCTACGCGTTTCCCCAATAAATTCTGACGAAAGCGGCCTTGCTTACCTTTCAGCATATCCGATAATGATTTAAGCGGTCTTTTATTTTGACCAGTAATCACTCTACCCCGACGTCCATTATCAAATAATGCGTCTACAGATTCCTGTAACATCCTTTTTTCGTTACGAACAATAATATCTGGAGCTCTTAGCTCTATTAAACGCTTTAAACGGTTATTTCGATTAATAACTCGGCGATAAAGGTCATTAAGATCTGATGTTGCAAACCGGCCACCATCCAATGGAACCAAAGGACGTAATTCTGGCGGGATTACAGGAATTACAGTCAAAATCATCCACTCTGGACGATTACCAGATTCAATAAAGCTTTCGACAATCTTCAACCGTTTTATTATTTTTTTTGGTTTCAGTTCCCCAGTAGCTTCAGCTAAATCTGCACGCAGCTGATCAGCTTCTCCATCTAAGTCGATTAAGGAAAGCATCTCACGGATAGCTTCAGCACCAATATTAGCAGTGAACGCATCCATTCCATAAATATCTTGTGCATCAAGAAACTCCTCCTCGTTCATCAGTTGTCCATAAATCAGATCAGTTAACCCGGGTTCAATCACGACATAATTTTCAAAATATAAAATACGCTCAAGATCACGTAACGTCATGTCCAACATTAACCCAATACGAGAAGGAAGTGATTTAAGAAACCAAATATGCGCAACGGGACTTGCTAACTCGATGTGGCCCATGCGCTCGCGACGAACTTTTTGTAATGTAACCTCCACACCACATTTCTCACAAACAACACCACGATATTTCATACGCTTATATTTTCCACATAAGCACTCATAGTCTTTTATTGGGCCAAAGATACGTGCACAAAAAAGGCCATCACGTTCAGGCTTAAAAGTTCTATAGTTGATGGTTTCAGGCTTTTTGATTTCACCAAATGACCATGACAAAATCCGTTCTGGACTCGCAAGGGATACCTTAATTTCGTCAAACGCTTTAGGCGGAGTAATTGGGTTAAANGGATTTGTTGATATTTCCTGGTTCATTTTTAATTCCTTTGAATAAGACAGTGGAGCGGTGGAAGTAGATTACTATGTAATTTGCAAACTACTCATCCATCTCCGCATCCAGGAGTTCCATATTTAGACCAAGGCCACGGACTTCTTTAACCAGAACATTAAACGACTCTGGGATACCTGCTTCAAAATTATCCTCGCCCTTTACTATACTCTCATAAACCTTAGTTCGGCCTGCAACATCATCAGATTTGACCGTTAACATCTCCTGAAGTGTGTATGCAGCTCCATATGCCTCTAACGCCCAAACTTCCATTTCGCCAAAGCGTTGACCACCAAACTGTGCTTTACCACCAAGTGGCTGTTGCGTAACTAATGAATATGGTCCAGTTGAACGAGCATGAATTTTGTCATCCACAAGGTGATGCAATTTTAACAGATATTTAATACCAACCGTTACTGGGCGAGCAAACTGCTCACCTGTACGACCATCAAAAAGAACTGATTGTCCACTTTCACTAAATCCAGCCCGGCGCAAAGCATCATTTACATCTGCTTCCTTTGCACCATCAAAAACTGGCGTCGCAATTGGGACGCCATTAATCACATTCCCAGCAGTTTCTATCAAAGAGTTTTCTTCCATAGATTCTACAGCATCAGAATATACGTCATTTCCATAAGCAATACGCATTGCATCCCGTACTGGGGTCAAGTCCCCAGATCTGCGATATTCTTCTAAAGCTTCATCAATTTGAAGCCCCATTCCACGCGCCGCCCAACCCATATGAGTTTCTAGAATTTGACCGACGTTCATGCGCGAGGGCACGCCCAATGGGTTTAAAACAAAATCAACAGGTGTTCCATCATTCAAGAAAGGCATATCCTCCATCGGAACTACCTTAGATATAACACCCTTGTTTCCATGACGACCAGCCATTTTGTCACCCGGTTGTAACTTGCGTTTCACCGCGACGAAAACTTTAACCATTTTCATCACGCCAGGTGGTAAATCATCCCCTCGACGCACTTTTTCAACTTTATCCTCAAAACGTGCATCCAGAGTTCTTTTTTGTGCCTCGTATTGGTTCTTCAAAGCCTCAATGACTTCAGCATCACTCTCTTCTTTCATGGCAAACTGCCACCAATGACTACGAGGTGTATCCTCCAAAATTTGGTCTGTAATACGACCACCGGTAGTACCTTTTGGACCGTTAACTGCCATTTTATCTTGAACCATGCTGCGAAGGCGAGCATAAATGTTTCTATCAAGAATAGTTAGCTCATCGTCTCGATCACGAGCTAACCGCTCCACTTCTTCGCGTTCAATTTGTAAGGCGCGTTCATCTTTTTCGACGCCATGGCGATTGAACACTCGAACCTCGACAATTGTACCAAAATCACCAGGAGGGAGCCGCAGGGACGTATCGCGCACATCTGATGCTTTTTCACCAAATATCGCACGCAAAAGCTTCTCTTCTGGTGTCATTGGACTTTCACCCTTGGGAGTAATTTTTCCAACCAAGATATCAGATGGACCTACTTCTGCGCCGATATATACAATGCCGGCTTCATCCAAATTTCGCAAGGCTTCCTCTCCAACATTTGGAATATCTCGAGTAATTTCTTCTGGCCCTAACTTAGTATCACGCGCCGCGACTTCAAATTCTTCAATATGAACAGACGTAAAGACATCATCACGGACAATACGCTCAGAAATCAAAATACTATCCTCATAATTATAGCCATTCCAAGGCATNAANGCGACAACNACGTTTTTACCNAGAGCTAGTTCTCCAATATCAGTTGANGGTCCGTCCGCAACGACCTCACCTTTAGTTATGTANTCACCAACTTTTACTAAGGGTCNTTGATTNATACANGTATTCTGGTTCGANCGTTGAAATTTACGCATCCGATAGATATCAACACCAGCATCACCTAGCTCAAGNTCTTCAGTCGCCCGAATAACTATCCTCTGNGCATCCACTTGATCNATAATCCCGCCTCGCTTAGCTACGATNGCNGCACCAGAGTCGCGAGCNACCACTTCTTCAATACCTGTACCAACNAATGGAGCTTCAGCCTTAAGCAANGGNACGGCTTGNCGTTGCATATTTGAACCCATAAGCGCTCTATTCGCATCATCGTTTTCAAGGAATGGTATTAAAGACGCTGCCACGGAAACCAATTGTTTTGGAGAGACGTCAATAAGATCTACACTGTCCGACTGCGCCAAAGTGTAATCACCGTTTTGACGCGTTGACACCATATCATTTTGAAACTTACCATTCTTGTCAAGCGCTGCGTTAGCCTGTGCTACTGTATGGCGCATTTCTTCCGTTGCTGACAAATAGTGTACTTCATCTGTTACTTCACCATCCACAACTTTCCTGTAAGGTGTTTCGATAAACCCATATTTGTTCACTCGGGCAAAAGTAGCTAACGAATTTATAAGGCCAATATTTGGTCCTTCCGGCGTTTCAATAGGGCACATTCGTCCATAATGAGTGGCATGCACATCGCGAACCTCAAACCCAGCACGCTCTCGTGTCAGACCGCCAGGTCCTAACGCGGACAACCGGCGTTTGTGTGTAACTTCGGATAATGGGTTAGTCTGGTCCATAAACTGAGATAATTGACTGGATCCAAAAAATTCTCGCACCGCTGCCGCCGCTGGCTTGGCATTAATTAAATCTTGCGGCATCACGGTATCAATTTCTACTGATGACATTCGTTCCTTAATTGCCCGTTCCATGCGCAATAACCCAACGCGATACTGATTTTCCATCAACTCACCAACAGAGCGAACACGGCGATTGCCCAGATGGTCAATATCGTCTATGTCTCCACGACCATCACGCAAATCTACTAATGCCTTTATGCAAGATACGATGTCCTCTCGGCGTAAAGTGCGAACCGTGTCCTCTACATCCAACGCTAACCGCATGTTCATCTTAACTCGACCAACAGCCGATAGATCATAGCGCTCACTGTCGAAGAATAATGTATCAAATAGTGCAGAAGCTGCGTCAACAGTAGGAGGTTCACCTGGGCGCATTACACGATATATGTCCATTAAAGCAGTCTCTCGGGACATATTTTTGTCGGCATTCATAGTATTACGCATGTAGGCGCCAACATTTATATTATCTATATCTAAAACGGGGATGTTGGTGACACCCGCGTCCAACAATTCTTTTAAAGAACCGCCAATTGCTTGGCCATCCTTATCCAGCTCCCACGTTACTTCGTCACCGGCCTCTACATAAATGGCCCCGGTTTCTTCATTTATTATATCCTGAGCAACAAATTTTCCTAAGATTTGTTCGAATGGAACAAGCAAGTTAGAAACATTACCGTCATCTATTAACTTCTTCACTGCTCGTGGTGTTACTTTTTTTCCAGCTTCAGCAATAGTCTTGCCAGATTTTGCATCCACTAAATCAAAAATTGGCCGCGTACCGCGCACGCGCTCTGGAAAAAATTTGGTCACCCAGCCACTATTTTTTTTCAACTTGAAATCAACTGTTTCGTAATAGGCGCCCATAATTCCTTCTTGGTCGTAACCTAAGGCATATAGTAAAGTTGTCACCGGCAATTTGCGTCGCCGATCAATACGAGCGTAGACTATGTCTTTTGCGTCAAACTCAAAATCAAGCCAAGATCCACGATACGGAATTATGCGACATGCGAATAACAATTTTCCTGAAGAATGTGATTTTCCTTTGTCGTGATCAAAAAATACACCTGGAGAGCGATGCATTTGTGAGACAATTACCCGTTCTGTACCATTTACAACGAACGTCCCATTCGGGGTCATCAAAGGCATATCACCCATGAATACATCCTGCTCTTTTATATCCTTAACAGATTTTGCACCGGTATCCTCATCTATATCAAATACGATCAATCTAAGCGTCACCTTAAGTGGCGCCGCGTATGTCATGTCTCGTTGCTGACATTCTTCCACATCATATTTAGCCTTTTCTAAGTCATACTTTACAAACTCAAGTATCGCTGTCTCGTTGAAATCTTTAATCGGAAAAACAGATTGGAATACGCCTTTAATTCCCTCTCCATCAATGGGTTCTAATTTGTCGCCAGATTTTAAGAATAAATCATAGGAGGACTTTTGCACCTCGATTAAATTTGGCATCTCCAAAACTTCACGAATTTTTCCATAATATTTGCGTAAACGTTTTTGACCTAGGAATGACTTAGCCATGCGTTAAATAACCTTTCATCTCGCTGGTCACACTGCCGTCGGGGACCAGCAGCCTGAACATCTGAGAAAGGGTTTAGTCCAGCCAATTCTTGGATATCGTCCCACAGATATCCACCCGGCCCATCAACCTACCCAGAAAGAAACCCAAGATGGATCCCTATCGAGAGAGGTTTTTCAATTTTCTGTTAAGGTGTTCACATAACTACCTTAAAGACGGGAAAGGCCGGAGAACATCATGCCCCCAGCCAATACCTTTATAATTCTGCAATTACTTTACTTCGACTTCCGCTCCAGCAGCCTCTAGCTTTGATTTTATCTCATCAGCTTCGGCTTTATCAACACCTTCTTTCACCGCTTTTCCACCGGCGTCAACTAGGTCTTTTGCTTCTTTAAGGCCCAAGCCGGTAATGGCCCGAACCTCTTTAATTACGTTAATTTTTGAAGCACCAGCAGCAACNAGAATTACACTAAATTCAGTTTGCTCTTCAGCCGACGCTGCACCATCAGCTGGACCAGCTACCATAACTGCGCCACCACCGGCTGCAGGCTCGATACCATACTCTTCTTTTAGTATGGTTTTTAACTCTTGTGCTTCAAGCAGGGTTAGCCCTACGATGTCTTCTGCAAGTTTTTTAAGATCAGCCATTTTAGACTCTTTCATTTTTATAATGTGATCCAACGTTAAGCTTTAGCCAACGAGGAATTTTCAGTTACTTAAGCAGCCTTCTCTTCAATAGTCGAAAGAATACCTGCCAAATTACTTGCAGATGCACCAAGCGCCGCAGCTATATTGCTCGCGGGCGCTATTAGACAGCCTGCGATAGAAGCGATTAGCTCCTCCCTGCTTGGCATTGATGCAACGGCTTTTACTCCAGCAGGGTCCAACTCATTATTGCCCATCGCACCGCCTAGAATATCCAGTTTTGGATTTTCTTTTGAGTACTTCTGAACTACTTTGGCAGCTGCCACAGGATCTTCAGAATAGGCAAGAACCGTCATACCAGTTAAATAGTTTGCAATGCTTGCGCAGGGCTTTCCATCAAGGGCAATTTTGGTTAGTCGGTTTTTGGCGACTCTNACGGATCCGCCAGCTTCACGCATTTGTGCACGCAAGTCCTGCATTTCAGCAACTGTCATACCCTCGTAGCGNCTAACCACNACGACGCCAGAGCTTTCAAAGATTTGACCGAGNTCTTCGACCAATTTTTCTTTCTGGGCTCTATCCACAGTTTCACTCCAATTTATGAGGCACCCAAAGGCCGCCTCGGCTCATTTTAGTGGCATTTNACCACTNCACTTGAGTCCACGATACGAGACTGAAATCAAATAACCCGGCATACTGCCGAGAAACTTGTCCTAAATCTCCATCTCAGGCAGGATATTAAGTCATAAGACCCCCACCTTCTCGGACAGAATAATAGCCCCGTCACAACGTGTCAGAGTATCAAGGTTACCCATTAGGGGATTCTTTAAATTTGAGCAAGGGGTTAAAAAAATTTAATGATTTAAATTAAAATAGAAAAAATACTATTACAACGCATTCAAGACTTAGAAATTATTTATCAATATCACCAATTTTTTTTTGTTTGCTATTTGGAGATGGCAAACTCAAATTTTTGCCATCTCATTTTTTAATTACAATTATTATTCATTCGTAGCACTATCAACATTAATTGTAACACTTGGTCCCATTGTTGAACTAATAGCAATTTTTTTCATATAAGCGCCTTTTGATCCTGCTGGACGAGCCTTCGCCACAGCGTCCACAAAAGAACGAATATTTTCAATCAACTTTGCTTCGTCGAAGGATACTTTGCCAATTCCCGCGTGAACCACTCCCGCTTTTTCTACCTTAAACTGCACTTGGCCACCTTTAGANTCCTCCACTGCCTCTTTTATGTCCATCGTCACCGTCCCAATTTTTGGATTAGGCATNAGATTGCGTGGGCCCAGAACCTTTCCCAAACGACCAACAATGGGCATCATATCCGGTGTTGCAATGCACCTATCAAAATCNATTTGACCACCTTGNACAATTTCCATTAGATCTTCTGCTCCAACTATATCAGCGCCAGCTTTTTGAGCTTCCTCNGCCTTTGGTCCACGAGCAAAAACAGCCACTCGTACAGATTTCCCAGTACCATTTGGAAGGTTAACCACTCCTCTGACCATTTGATCAGCATGTCTTGGATCAACGCCAAGGTTCATCGCAATTTCAACTGTTTCATCAAATTTTGCTTTGGAATTCGCTTTAATTAACGCAACAGCGTCTTCAACAGTTACGTTGAATTTTCCTGCAAAAGCTTTTTTAGCTTCGGTAGTTCTTTTTCCATATTTTGCCATCTTACTTCACCTCAATGCCCATGGACCGGGCTGAGCCCAGTATAATTTTCATAGCGCCTTCAATGTCATTAGCATTTAAGTCTTTCATTTTAGCCTCAGCAATCTCCTTGACTTGTGCGGCNGTCACAGTAGCNANCACTTCNCGCCCAGGAACTTCNGCCCCCCGTGGACGGTTTCGTTTTCCNACAGGCTTTAATCCCGCCGCTTTTTTAAGATAGTAAGACGCCGGCGGGGTTTTGATATCCATCGAGAACGATTTATCTTGATAGTAGGTAATTGCTGTCGGACACGGTGCACCCTGTTCCATATCAGCCGTTTTAGCATTAAATGCTTTGCAAAACTCCATTATATTGATCCCACGTTGACCTAAAGCAGGTCCTACGGGTGGAGATGGATTGGCTTCNCCTGCAGGGATCTGCAGTTTCATCGTGCCAGCTATTTTTTTAGCCATTTTTACTTCTCCTGTTCAAACACCTGTTAATCGCGATNATCAGGCTAGGTTGATGTGGTTCGGATCATCACGCGTGACGACAACCTCCCACTTGCCCACTTGGGCTATTTACGCAAAATCCGACCGTTTATCATACTTGTTTAGAGACCTGTGTGAATTCAAGCTCAACAGGCGTTGCNCGTCCAAATATCGATACNGTNACNTTCANACGTTGNTTCTCATCATCAACTTCTTCAACGTTTCCATCAAAGCCNTCAAAGTGCCCACCATTGATTTTTACTTGCTCACCAATGTCAAAATGAATTAGCGTTCTAGGTTTTTCTTCACCCTCTTGCACACGATTTAAAATTTGATTCACTTCAGCATCCCGCATCGGCATTGGTCGCCCTTGCGGTCCCAAAAACCCAGTAACGCGATTAATGGATATAATTANATGATATCCTTCATCAGACATCTCCATACGAACCAAAACATATCCNGGCATAAACCGTCGTTCTGTAGTAACCTTTTTTCCTCGACGTACTTCAATAACTTCCTCTGTAGGAACTAGAACCTCTTCAATTTGTTCTTCCATACCAGCATCGATCACAGACTGGCGAATGGTCTCTGCAATCTTTTTTTCATAATTCGAAAGAACACTTACCGAATACCATCTTTTTGCCATTTTTTGGGCCTTCACCTTGCTCAGGGTTACCCCCAATATTCNTCTAATAACGCTTTTAGCATGAACTAAAAGTTGCGTTACCACGAATCGTGATACACACATTTATTGTTCTTTAGCGAGTTACCCGCCTAACGTTAAGTTTTCAAGAGGCCACATACTAGTTGATCAGAACAAACTTAAAAGTGAACGCAACCCAAGCCGAATTATAGCATCAACTCCAGAAAAAAAGAGCGCTGCTATTATNGCTAACAANAGTACCATTGCNGTTGTNATTAATACCTCTCGGCGTGTTGGCCAAACAACCTTAGTGATTTCAGCTCTAGTTTGCTGAATAAATTGAAATGGATTAATTCGCGCCATNATATCTCTCTAANCGATACAGTTGCATGGNAGTTAAGCTTTGTTTCAACTAGTTACAACCCTCCCTNAGTATTCCGCTGTAACCACTGAGTTTGATATTGAATGGAAGAATTGCTTCACTGAACTTGTTAAAAAGCTATTCTAAAGTATTTCTGTTATTTCGAAGAAGAGAGATACTGCTCTACCCAGGATTGGCGATGACCTACTCTCCCACAGCTTAAGCTGCAGTACCATCGGCGCAACCATGCTTAACTGCCGAGTTCGGGATGGGATCGGGTGTTTCATTGGCGCTATGATCACCAAACCAAGATAGAACATGAGTTAACTAGAACGAATACTCCCGTCCTTGTTAAAGTTAGAGGGTTCCAAGTCAAGCACACTTATGCGGCTTAGTGTTGTTGTATGGCTTTTGATTTATAGGGCTGGTCAGCCTTCTACTAGATCAAATCAAGCCTATCGGACCATTAGTACCAGTCAGCTGAACGTGTTACCACGCTTACACCTCTGGCCTATCGACGAGGTGGTCTACCTCGGTCCTCAGGGATACCTTGTTTTGAGGGGGGCTTCCCGCTTAGATGCTTTCAGCGGTTATCCTGTCCGATCATAGCTACCCAGCACTGCCGTAGTCGACAACTGGTCCACCAGTGGATCGTTCACCCCGGTCCTCTCGTACTAGGGGCAACTCCTCTCAAGTATCCTACACCCACGGCAGATAGGGACCG
>NZVF01000063.1 GCA_002698165.1 Planktomarina sp.
TATTTCAGGAGCTGTTCCATCAGGAGCAAGCTCAACATAAGCCTCGTCAAGTACCAACAATGTAGACTTTGGAAGCCTATTTATTAAATCGTTTATTACACCAGCTCTATGCCAGCTGCCCATTGGGTTGTCTGGATTGGCGAGGTAGATCATTTTAGCAGATACTGCATTTGCTTTTGAAATTAATGCCTCCGGATCTTCATGATCATTGGAGTAAGGTACCGTTTGTAAATTTCCGCCGTATCCTTTGACATGAAAATTAAAAGTTGGGTAAGCGCCTGCTGAAGTTACAACAGGTGTGCCAGGCTCTAGCAAGAGTCTTACAAGATACGCTAAGAGTCCGTCTATTCCCTCTCCAATTATTATATGTTCCGGATCGATATCATGATGTAGGGCAAGTCCTTGACGAAGATCATGGTTTTCTGGGTCTCCATATTTCCAAACTTCCGATGTGGCATTTTTCATTGCCGCAATTGCAAGTGGAGATGGACCAAATATGCTTTCATTAGCCCCCAAACGTGCTTTAAAGGCCTTTTCCATTGATCTTTCTTGCGCTTCGGGTCCAATAAATGGCACCGTGGATGGAAGAGATTCAGCTAAGTCCGTTAACGTAATTTTAGTCATGAATTTCGTCCATTTATAGTATTTTAAATCTAATTCCGTTTAATTATTAATCAATTTCTGCTAGACGCTCCAAAGCTTCTAATATTTTTTTCTCTTCTTCTTCTCGCATTGCCAGATTGTCCTCGGTTTCTGCTAAGACTTCTGTTGGTGCAGAGGCTGCAAATTTTGGATTGTTAACCCTGCNNCGTAATCCAGATAATTCTTTNATTAATTTTCCTANTTTTTTATCCAAACGGGCCTTCTCAGCTGCGACGTCTATAACATCNGCNANTGGTAATCCAAAGGTCGCACCTGGTGCNGAAACTGTGATTGCNCCTTTTGGCATAATTGGCTCTTCTATGACTTTANTCACTCGTGCCATTTGTTTGATTTGAGCCATATTAGATGCCAAGTATTCCGTGCCAGCTTTATCATTTGAAACCTGCACTAATGGCACTTTTGCACCCGCTGGAACATTCATTTGCGCGCGTGCAGATCTAATTGCATCTATCAAAGCTATGGTCCAATCAATCTCAGAAGTTGCAGTATCATCTACTAGATCTAACCCATATGTTGGCCAATTTTGATGGATTAACATTTTGTCCCGTTTGGCGGTTAGCCCCCAAAGTTCTTCGGTAATGAAAGGCATGATTGGGTGTAGTAACACCAGGGATTGCTCTAATACCCACGCTAACGTTGTTTGTGTTTCTGATTTGCCCTCATTCCCACTTGAGTGCTCACCCTTTAAAATTGGTTTGGACAGTTCCAAATATCGATCACAAACGCTTCCCCAAACGAATGTGTATAGCGCTGATGCCGCGTCATTGAAACGATATGCTTTGAGTGCAGCATCTACAGTCACCAGAACTTGGCCTACTTGGCCCAAGATCCATTTATTTAAAGCTAGTTTTGGATCAGGCATTGTATCAGTGCGGTGATCGAAAGCTTGGTTGAATTCCGCAAAAGAACAGGCGTTCCAGAGCTTTGTTCCAAAGTTGCGGTAACCAGCGATACGCTGCATATCCAATTTCAAAACACCACCAAGNGAGGCCATTGAGGCGTTTGTGAAACGTAATGCATCGGCACCAAATTCGTCTATTACTTCTAGTGGATCTACTACATTGCCCGTAGATTTGCTCATTTTTTTGCCTTTGGCATCTCGAACAAGNCCATGTAAATATACGGTATTGAATGGAACATTATTAACGACAGCCAGTTGCATCATCATCATTCGAGCAACCCAGAAAAACAAAATATCTGAGCCAGTTACCAAATCCGAAGTTGGAAAAAAACGTTGCATCATGTTATTTTTTTTGTCGGCGTCCGTGTTACCAGTCCAACCCAACGTCCCAATTGGCCAAATGCCAGATGAGAACCAAGTATCTAATACATCAGGATCACGTGTTAATCTGACCCCACTACCGGCCATCTCTTGAGCTTGGTCCTGAGTTGTTGCACAGTATTGGTTGCCATTTTCGTCAAACCAAACTGGGATTTGATGGCCCCACCATAATTGACGTGAAATGCACCATGGTTCTATATTTTCAAGCCAATGGTAATAAATTTTCTTTTCAGATTCTGGNAAAATTCTCACTNTGCCGTCACGTACGGCNTCTAATGCTGGGCCAACAATTTTGNTTGTGTCAACAAACCACTGGTCAGTTAGCATAGGTTCTATTACGACTTTCGAACGGTCGCCAAAGGGTTGCATTATTGGTTTTTCTTCCACCAGTGCAAGATCTTCCGATATTTGGTTCCCATTTTTGTCAGTTGTTGATCGGTTTTGTATTACCGCCAATCCCTCAGCAGTAATATCTTCAACAACTTTTTTACGTGCCTCAAATCGCTCTAGCCCTCGATACTCTTCTGGCACCAAATTCATTGAAGCAATCTTTGCCTCATCAAATTTTTCTTGTCCGTTTGCAATTCGTTTAGCAGTTAATGCCTCCTCGGCGTAGGGTTTACCGTCAGCGCGCATATTGGCTTGGAAATCCATAAGATTGTACAACGGAATATTATTTCGTTTTGCTACTTGATAGTCATTGAAATCGTGGGCTCCTGTAATTTTTACAGCGCCCGATCCAAATTCTTTATCTGGATATTCATCAGTTATGATTGGTATTAGGCGCCGCTGTGCCTTAGGNCCAATGGGAATCTCACAGAACATTCCTACTATTGGGGTATAGCGTTCATCTGTTGGATGGACCGCAATTGCTCCATCNCCTAACATGGTTTCAGGACGGGTCGTCGCAATGGATATATAGTCACGTTCTTCAGTCAGCGTTACTTTCCCATTTTCATCTTTTTCAATGTAAGTATATTGCGCGCCACCCTCGAGTGGATACTTGAAATGCCACATGTGACCTGCGACCTCAATATTTTCGACTTCTAAATCTGAAATAGCGGTTTCAAAATGTGGGTCCCAATTTACCAAGCGTTTCCCACGATAAATAAGTCCTTTATTGTACATCTCAACAAAAACTTTGATTACAGCGTCATGAAAATTAGGGCTGTTTTCATGACCGGTTCTAGTATCTCCCAGAGCTCCGGCCATTGTGAATGCTGTTCGATCCCAGTCGCAAGATGCCCCCAATCTCTTTAATTGGTTAACAATGGTTTCTCCTGACCCTTCTTTCCAAGACCAGACTTTTTCAAGAAANTTTTCTCGACCTAATTCTGCACGGCTTGGCTGTTTCGTTTCGGCCAGCTGTCGCTCGACAACCATTTGCGTGGCTATACCGGCGTGNTCAGTACCTGCTTGCCATAGGGTATCAAACCCTCGCATTCGGTGCCATCGGACAAGAATATCTTGTAACGTATTATTGAACGCGTGCCCCATATGCAAAACGCCAGTCACATTTGGTGGCGGGATCATTATGCAATAACTAGACGCACCGGGTTTTGCATTTGCGCCGGCTGTAAAGCAACCTGCGGCTTCCCAAGCCTTATACAATCGATCTTCAGCTTCAGCTGAATTGAACTTTCCGATGGCCATGTCTTGATTTACCTTATTAATTTAAATTCAATTACCTATTTTCTGATCTAAGGAAAAGCCCTTCGTTTCAAATCTAACCATAAAAATATATGCAGCGTTTCTTGTCTATAGGGAAATTTAAAAAGTTTTGAAAATGTTTTAAACTATTGGTTTTAACTGCGCCTTTTCTTGGATAGTGTTGAGATGTGGGCAGTATCTCGTGCACTATTTTTTTACGCTAAGCCTGTTTTGTGCGACGGTTGATCAAATTTACAAATGCCCTGAGAGGATAATGACTTTCATTGAGTAGGAGCAGAACTGTTGGAAAAGTTTGGTAAGAGCCAATCTATTGAACGGCGTGAAGATGATAGGTTTATTACTGGTGCCGGACGATATGTCGATGACACCGCTCCAAGCATAGCACTTCATGGTTATGTTTTCCGTTCTGTTTACCCACATGGAAGAATTAAATTTCTAAATGTTGACGTAGCAAAGACTGCCCCTGGTGTACGATTAGTTTTAACTGCGCAAGCATTGGAAGAGGCAGGCATTCAAAATAAAATGGAGGCCACTCTTCTTAAAAATAAAGACGGTAACTCGGCACCAAATACAGATCGCTTCATTTTGGCAAAGGAAAAAGTTCGATTTGTTGGTGAGCCTGTTGCTATGGTTTTTGCTGAAACTTTGAAACAGGCGCGTACAGCTGCAGAGTTAATTGAGTTTGATGTGGATGACTTGCCGGTTCACTTAGAAGTTCAGGCGGGTGGTTCTAGTTTGCATGATGAAGCCCCTGATAATATTGCCTTTGACTGGTCAATGGGAGACTTGGATAAATTAGAAGAAGTTAAATCGGGCGCAAAACATGTTCTGACTTATAAAATTTCTGACAATCGTATAATTTGTAATTCTATGGAACCACGTGGCTGTTGGGCCAGTTTCGAAGATAGTAGGGTACACCTTTGTGTTAACGGTCAAGGCGTTTGGGAACAAAAGTCCCAGATTGCGAAGATGTTTAATTTAGATAGAAATAAAATACGAGTGACAAACCCTGACGTTGGAGGAGGGTTTGGAATGAAGGCAATGAGTTACCCAGAATATTTCTTGGCTGTTCACGCGACAATGCTATTGGCAGAACCTGTCCGTTGGATGTCCGATAGATCAGAGGCAATGGTTTCTGATAATGCCGGCCGTGATTTGACTTCGACAGCGACCCTAGCGTTTAATGATGATCTAAAAATAGTAGGCTACCAGGTTGAGACCTTTGCAAATATGGGAGCCTATTCAAGCCAATTTGCGCAGCCTATTCAAACAAGATTATTTTCTAAAGTTTTGACTGGGGTCTACGATATTCCCGAAGCCTATTTACAAGTCACAGGGATTTTCACGAATACGACGCAGGTTGATGCATATCGGGGCGCAGGTCGACCAGAAGCAATTTACGTACTCGAAAGAGCTATAGATTACGCTGCGCGAACTTTGAGTGTTGATCCGTGGGATTTACGGCGCCGAAATTTAATTCCCAAGCATAAATTTCCATATAAAACAGCGAGTAAAGTTACTTATGATGTTGGAGATTTTGAAAAAGTTCTTGATATGGTAATCGACAAGTGTGATCGTTCAGATTTTGAGAGCAGGCGCCTTGAGAGCCTAGCAAACGGTAAATTAAGAGGGATTGGTCTTTGTTGCTATATTGAAAGTATATTGGGTAATCCTACTGAAACTTCACGTGTTCGTTTTAATGAAGATGGCACTGTCGATCTATTTGTAGGGACCCAGTCAAATGGGCAGGGTCATGAGACGGTTTATGCCCAATACTTATCTGATCAATCCGGCATACCCTCAAAGTTAATCCGAGTAGTCCAGGGTGATAGTGATAAAATACCAACTGGTGGCGGGACCGGAGGTTCGCGCTCGGCGACTGTTCAAAATACTGCAACGCTAGCTTTGGTTGGAAAGATTAAAACCATTTATTATAAGTTTTTGGCGAAACAACATAGCGTGGATATTTCGTCGGTTACCTTTGATGATGAAGTTTTCCGCATCAAAGGCTCCAATATTTCAATGAGTTTAATAGATGCGGTGGAACTTGCCCGAGAGGCAGGTGAAGTAGAATTGCTTGATATTTCAAAATCAGCAACTCTCGATGATTTAAGTTTCCCCAACGGGGCTCATGTTGCTGAAGTGGAAGTAGATCCTGAAACTGGCCAATCCGTAGTGGTCCGTTATGTCATTGTGGATGATTTTGGATACTTATTGAATCCAATGTTGGTTGAAGGTCAAGTCCATGGGGGAGTGGTGCAGGGTCTGGGACAAGCTATGATGGAGCAGGTGGTTTATGATGAAGGTGGTCAGTTGTTAACAGCAAGCTTCATGGATTATGGTATGCCTCGAGCGGCCGACCTGCCAATGTTTGAATTTAACAACATCATAGTTCCGTCTACTGCTAACCCAATTGGAATGAAGGGCTGCGGTGAAGCAGGTACAATTGGGTCAATGGCTGCTGTTTCGAATGCTATGATGGATGCATTGTCCAGACGAGATGTTAAAACTGCAGACATGCCNTTCACTCCGCAAAGGGTTTGGAAAATGTTNCAGACTGCCGTTTAATTTTTATGACGGTCTTGAATCGAATNAAGTCAAAGATTTGGAAAAACCAGAACCAAAATATTCCAAGGGTACCTCATAAAGCTAGAGCCCAGATTACACACGTTGTTATCATAGATGGAACATTGTCAACTTTGCAATCGGGGTTTGAAACCAATGCGGGTCATGCATACCTCCTAATAAAGTCGAGTATGGATCAAAATACCACAGTGCATTATTTTGCTGGCATCCAATTCCAAAGAGAGAGTTTCTTATCTTCCTTTTGGGCTATTATCAGTGGCAATGGTATCAACCTTCAAATTAAGCAAGCTTACGGCGCCCTAGCCAGTCGTTACCAAATTGGTGATAAAATTATTTTAATGGGATACTCGCGTGGCGCATTCGCTGTTCGCTCGCTTGCGGGTATAATTGACCGTGTAGGTCTTCTAAAACGTGCTGATGCAACTCAAAGAAGCGTAAATGCTGCGTTTCGCTATTATAAAAGCAATAAAAGGTCTGAGGCGTCTGTAATTTTTCAACAAGAGAAATGTCATAGTGAAGTGCACATCTCAGCGATAGGAGTGTGGGATACAGTAAAAGCACTTGGCCTTCCATTACCGCTGTTGTGGAGATTGTTTCATACAAAATATAAATTTCACAATGACCAAATAGGAAAAATTGTCTCCAACGGCTTCCATGCCTTGGCTCTTGATGAAACTCGTAGAGCATTCAAACCAGTTATGTGGACGGCACCTCCGGAATGGGCAGGTGTCCTTGAACAACGCTGGTTTAGAGGCAATCATGGGGATGTTGGCGGTCAAGTGGCTGCCTTTCCACTTAGCAGGCCACTTGCGAACATTCCTTTTGTTTGGATGATGCAACGGCTTGAAGATACTGGATTATTCTTGAAACCAAATTGGAAAAGTGAGTTTCCACAAGACGTTTCAGCTCCGTCCACAGCGAGCCGATGGAGCAAAATTTTTTCTTGGCTCGTGAGAGTGCGGCGCACAATTGGAGAATACCCCTCAGAGCGCATTCACTGCTCTGTACCAATTTCTGAATTAGATGGACTAAGTGACTTTNATGATCATGAAGATAGATGAGAAATTCCTTTAGATAGGAAAAAAATGAACAAAATTGAGGTCAGTTTAGTAAGTTTTTATTGAATCAGCGCCATTTAAAAGGGCAACTGAGCTAACACTTGGCAACTATCCTTTGTAGGCGTATAGCCAAGCCGGATTGGCAGGAGCATTTCCATGGCACAAAGTGCAAATATGAATGTAATGATTGCGACCGCCAGAAAAGCTGGTCGGGCATTAGCGAAAGATTTTCGTGAGATAGAGAATTTGCAAGTATCAGTAAAAGGAGCGGGTGACTTTGTATCACGGGCTGATATTTATGCCGATCAAATAGTTAAGGAAGAGTTGACTGCTGCACGTCCTACTTATGGATTTTTAGCTGCAGAACATGAGGAGTTACAGGGGAAAGACCCAACTCGTCGTTGGATAGTTGATTCATTGGTTGGAACAACAAATTTTTTGCATGGGATGCCTCATTACGCAGTATCGATAGCGCTAGAGCACAAGAATGAAATTGTTGCGGGTGTTATATATGACGCCGCTCAAGATGAATGTTTTTTTGCTGAAAAGGGCCAAGGTTCNTGGATGAATGAAACACGTTTGAGAGTGTCTGGGCGTCGCTTGCTAAGTGAATGCGTATTTGCAACGGGATTACCGAGTTCGGGTAAGGCTAATCTCCCAAAAACACTAACCGAATTAGCCAATCTTCTTCCCATGACGGCCGGAATTCGCGCCTTTGGTGCATCAGCCTTAAATTTGGCATATGTGGCTGCAGGTCGCGTTGATGGTTTCTGGGAGCGTGGTCTTGAAGTTTCAGAAATTGCTGCGGGAACTATTATATTAAAAGAGGCAGGTGGCTTTATGGAGTCCATTGATTCAAAAGGACATCCTTTCAAAGATGGTACAGCCATTTGCTCCAACGATCAAATTTTTTCACAATTCTCTAAAATTTTGCGAAAAAGTAATTAAGTCAAAAGACAANAGAGCTTGACAAATNCTGTTGAAGGACCAGTTGCAGNCNATGAANTATNTNATTTTTTTGCTCATNACGNTGTCAGCCAGTGTCGGATGGTCAGCTTGTCCTAGNAATCCTTCAATAGAGTCTGAATTGAATCAGACTTANAAGAAACTTAAATCAGCAAAGTTTCCAGAGGAAGCTCAACTTGCTGTAAGTCAACTTTGGGGTTTATGGACACAAGCACCTGATAGTAAGGCACAAAAACTTCTCAATAGGGGTATGTCAAGNATACGCCAAGGTGACTTAGCCACAGCAGAGGTAGATCTCACAGAATTAATTGAATATTGTCCAAATTATGCTGAAGGTTATAATCAACGCGCGTTCGCACGCTATCTCGCTTTCAAGTTTGATAAAGCACTGCCTGATCTAGTTAAGGCTCTTGATTTACGTCCACGCCATTTAGGAGCGTTGTCTGGAAAAGGANTAACACACAAAGCTCTGGGTCAAGATGCAGAAGCTGAAANCGAATTTCGAAAGACACTGACTTTAAATCCATTTACACCTGAACGTGATATGATCCTTGATTTAGGGGTGGATCTATAAAGAATCTGGGTTTACACGCCTGCAGATTTGCCTATGTTCTCGCCACCGCCCTCGTGATGGAATGGTAGACATAGAGGACTTAAAATCCTCAGGCTTAACGGCCGTGCCGGTTCGAGTCCGGCCGAGGGTACCAGGTTTCGACTAAATTTTTCTTTGNATTATANTGATGCAAGGCGNTTGTTCTAAAAAGGGATCTTGCTCGGCATTACAAGCCTATGAGTACTTAAAATTAATCTCCTGTGTACATCACTCTGGGTACAAAACTAACGCCTCAGCCTCAATTTCGACGCAATAATCACCAATTAATTTGGCNACAACAATGAGCGTATTTGCTGGTTGGATATCTGAAAAAAAATGGCCATGCGCTATTGAAACTGCACTCGCATCTTTTTCATTTGTTAAGTAGATTCTTGTCCTAACTATGTCTTGGGCACTAGCGCCAAGAGCGGAAATGGCTGCAAGGATTTTATCAAGAATAAACGTTGTCTGAGCNGCCGCATCGCCTGGTGCGACTACCCGGTCTNTTCCCGCCGTTGCCGTGGTGCCTGATACNAGGATGTGNTTTCCCACTCTTTGAGCTCTACAATAACCGGCAATTTTTTCCCAATTTGANCCGCTAGAAACGCGAGATATTNCCGGTTTCTGGGGTACTGATTTGCCTTCGTACAGNCGCGGCATCTTATCAAGATGATGACTGAGATCGCCCGAGGCAGTTAGAAAAGGTGGCTTACGGTACTCGTCACCGCAGTCGCCTGGGATCGNTTGAGTTACATCAAAGGCATTTTCAAGTAGCTTATGATCCTCAGCATCCAATGCAAATGAAGAAAGTATCGAATTATCGTCTGCATGTATGTTTTCGCCCAGTCGTGCTCCGATTATTACTGCGGCCAACC
This sequence comes from Planktomarina sp., assembly GCA_002698165.1. Classification (GTDB taxonomy): domain Bacteria; phylum Pseudomonadota; class Alphaproteobacteria; order Rhodobacterales; family Rhodobacteraceae; genus Planktomarina. The sequence continues at coordinate 9,694 of NZVF01000063.1, forward strand.
CTTCCTGCTCAAGAACCCANCGCGTAGCGACGTTAGAAATTGAAACATCATGCTTTTTAGCAATTTCACTCGCGGCCAACAATAAATCTTGAAAAGCGTTCCAGCCTCCNCTCGCGTCAATGAAACGCTTATATTTCATTTTCGACCAGTCTGAAATATCATCTGGNTCNTNAGTTCCAAGCCATTTTTCTGACAAAAACCCACCACAAAGTGTNCCATAGCCTAGCAGGTGGACCGAAGACTTCTTACATATANCGCGTAATGGTCCAGTAGCGCGACGATCTAATAAAGAAAAAGAAACTTGATTAGAAATGAGNGGTACACCGTCTGCTAAGGCTAGATGCAGGTGTGCTGCGTCGAAATTTGTCACCCCAATTTCTGAAATTAAACCCTCTTGTCGAAGTGCTACNAGTTCATGCAAGGCATCAAGCCAGCCTGNGTGTTCAAAATTCCACCAATGAAATTGGAGTAGGTCTAAGCGATCAACCCTTAAACGCTTACACCGCTCTTCAATTCCCTTTCTTACAAGATCAGCAGTCATGGGACCGGGTGATGGGCACCATTTGGTCAGGGCAACAGGACGTTCCTCACTGTGTTTGTGGCGTTCTATCAATGTACCAGTAATGATTTCAGCGGTTCCATAATGATCAGCCATGTCGAACGTTTTGAACCCAGAATTAACATATTGTTGAAGGTCGTCCGCACCTTTTTTAGGGTCGATTGGCCCCAATTTTCGTTCAATATCTGCAACCTGCCACAGTCCAGTCAGGACACGATTGATGGTCAAATTTGGCGAAAGCTGGAAGCTCTCGTGAAATTTTTGTTGCGTCATCTCATCTCTCGTCAATTTGTTTTTATTTTAGCCAAAATAGTTTCTCCCTCGTTCTGCAAAATATAGAAGGATCTTTCGATATCCTTTGTTAACGCTGCCCGTGCACCTTGCCGATCTTCGTGTTCCAGCGCTTCTATAATTTCGTAGTGATGCTTGTGTTCGTCTATTTCACGTGCAGATTGATGCCTGATGATAAGATTTAGATAGGCGCCATATTGTACCCATAATGCCTCNACCATTGGTAGTAGGACTTCGGATCCGCAAAGTCGGTATAGGCCAAAATGGAAATTGTAGTTTTGGACGAGATCTGGGCCNCTTTTGTCTNTACTTGTTGANGAGACTAGAACCGCTTTTAGTTCTTCAATTCCGTCACTATCTAAATTTCTCATTGCCTGATCCAGTACCATCGTCTCGAGTGCTAAACGGGCGGATTTTAGGTCGGCCATGCGTCGTGCACTAAACGGGGGCACCAGCAATGTACGACTCNTNGTGTCTATCAGTGCACCTTCAGCCACTAATCTTCGTACAGCCTCTCGGACAGGTGTCATGGAAGTTCCAAGCTGCTGGGCAAGCATACGTAGTGATAGGACATCCCCNGGAGCAAACATACCTTGGATGAATGCGTCACGCAGAGCTTCGTAAGCGCTTTCGCGNAAACTGGTTTGGTCTATTGGAGCGATTCTAACCATATTTATTGGTTTACCTCTTTGGTTTTGCGGCAATTACCTAACAGNATCATAGTAGTTTGACAAAAACTCAAATAAATATCTATGATAACATATCACAGATAACATCNAAAAGATCAAATTAGGAACGTGGGNATGAGTGATGGTGATGGTTTTTGGCTTTACGATCTGAAGGTCGAGACTGTTCTAGATGGGCGTAATTCGGTTTGCCGACATGTTGAGGGTGAAAGCTTTTATGTTGAGGGTGAAAANCTGATTTTTACTCATGGACAGAAAATCTCAATGTTTGCACTTGCTGCTCTATTACCNTTACTGCCTGCTAAACAGCGTATGACAGATAAGGCGGACTGGATGACAACAGACNCCGAAGTCGCCTGTCCTGACCCACATTGTGGAGGTCGTTTTCGTATAACGCGTTCACAGAAAAGATGGTTTTNGCATGCTGAAACNACCGGATTACCGGATCAGCGTGGCCAACCTTACTGGCANAANGAAGGTGGGACATGATTGGGCCTGAAACTATGGAGTTGCGACCGGGGCACCACATTTCNCGAGTGATAAGGGGCGGCTGGCAATTGGCTGGGGATCATGGTGACGTGGATCGCCCTGCCGCAATCGCAGANATGGAGGCTTTTTTAGATGCNGGTATCGTGACCTTTGATTGTGCCGATATCTATACTGGTGTTGAACAGATGATTGGCGATTTCATCTCTAATTTGCGCCATCAATGTGGAGCAGAAAAGGCCAANCGTGTNGTCGTACATACTAAGTTAGTGCCTGATTTGTCTCGACTTGAGCATTTGCGGCAGGACGAGGTTGAGGCAATNATCGACCGTTCGTTAAAGCGGTTACAAATAGAACGTCTGGATCTGGTGCAGTTCTTCTGGTGGGATTTAAACTTAGGACATGCTGCTGAGGCCTTGGACATACTGAGGGACTGCCAGAAGAAAGGAAAAATACTTAATCTTGGGACCACAAATTGGGACANTGANCAGATANAAAACTTTACGCANNCCGGCTATGATATTGCCTCAGCNCAGGTGCAGTATTCGGTTCTTGACCGTCGCCCNTCTTTTGGGTTGGCNAAATGGGCGGCAGAACATGATATACATTTGCTCTGCTANGGCACATTGGCTGGAGGTTTTCTTACTGAAGATTGGCTGAATAAACCTGACCCTGGTTTCAAGTTTACGAATCGAAGTTTGGTGAAGTATCGATTGATTATCGACGAATTTGGTTCTTGGGATGTNTTCCAAGGGCTGCTGACAACTTTGAAGCGGATTGGTGACAAGCACTGTGTCTCGCTCAGCTCAGTGGCAACACGATGGGTNTTGGATCAGCCNCAGGTTGCAGGTGCGATCGTGGGAGCGCGNTATGCCCACCATTTACCAAAGACGCTCCAAGTGTTCGACGTAANATTAGACTCNGAGGATNATNCCAAAATTAAAGCTGCACAGGCACTGGCCAGGGGGCCTTTTGGTCCGGTCTTTAGTTTGGAAGGTGATCGGACATCGCGTCATGGAAGCATTATGAAATATAATCTTAATACGTATCCTGAAGATCAGATTCTCGCGAAAATCAATGACTGATAAAATTCTTTCAATCGATNGANTAACCGTTAATTTTGGTACGTTTTGTGCCATTTCTGATGTTAGTTTGGACGTACGGCTTGGTTCGATTACCGNTCTAATTGGACCAAACGGNGCGGGTAAGACAACCTTATTCAATGCCATTACTGGTGGTTGCAGGCCAAGTTTTGGTAAGGTCACCCTTAGTGGCGAGAATGTCACTGGGTTTTCGCCTGAAAAGTTATTCACCATGGGGCTTGGCCGCACCTTTCAAATTCCACGCCCATTTGCACGGATGTCAGTGCTTGAAAACGTCATGCTCGCNCCACTGAATCAGATTGGTGAGCGTTTGGACGGCCCCTTTTTATTTCATAGAGCAATGAATTTGCAGGAAAGTGATATTCGAAAGCGCGCCATGGAAGTGTTGGAGTTCATGATGCTGGCAGAATTGGCTGATCACCCGGCAGGTAAGATTTCGGGAGGACAGATGAAGCTTCTCGAGCTGGCGCGGCTTTTGATGGGTGATCCTCAGATCATCCTCTTGGACGAACCCGCAGCAGGTATAAATCCTATGCTGGCTGGAACATTGATTAGAAAGATTGAGGAACTGAACCAACTAGGAAAAACATTTGTAATCATTGAGCATGATATGGATTTTATCATGCATCATTGTNACCCAATCATCGCGTTGGCACAGGGAAGNTTAGTGTTCGAGGGCAATGCGGAGGAGGCGCAATCGGACAAAGCCCTAATAAAAGCTTACCTAGGAACCAGTNCTGATGACTGATGCTGCGCTCAAATTGACGAAAATAACCGCAGGCTACGTGCCAGATCTTCCAATTCTGCACGANGTATCGATAAAAGCTGAGCGAGGATCAATAACTTTGATTATTGGCCCCAATGGTGCAGGCAAGTCTACTTTGATCAAGGCTGCCGCAGGATTAATACCAGTTGCAGCAGGAAAAATATGGCATGAAAACTGCGATATTACACACATGCGAACAGATCAAATGGCAGGTTATGGCATAGCTTATGTCCCTCAAGTTGATAATATNTTTCGGAGCTTGACCGTGCGCCAGAATCTTAACCTCGCCTTGCGTCGTGAAGTTGACAAAGTGACTAAATTTGAAAAATTGTTGATCCAATTTCCTGCGTTATCAAAAAGGCTTTCCTATAAGGCCGAAACACTTTCTGGAGGCCAACGTCAGTTTCTTGCAGTTGCGATGGCACTGGCTGTAAGTCCAAACCTAATATTGATGGACGAACCGTCCGCTGGGCTATCGCCCAAGGCTAGCCANGAGGTGCTTTCGCTAGCACGAAGCCTTACCGAAACCGGTACTACCATTTTGTTGGTTGAACAAAATGTAAACCAGGCGCTGCGTCTTGCTGATTACTGCTACATCCTTGCAGAAGGTAAAAACCAGTTAGACGGGAAGGCATTTGAGCTTTTAAATAATTCGGCAGTAGCTGACATTTATCTTGGTGGTAAACGTCTGGGGGCAGGCGCATGATCCAACANGTTCTTGATGGCATACTAGTGGGNGTAATCCTGTCTCTTGGGGCNACGGGTTTGACCATGGTAATGCATATTNTGCGTTTCGCCAATTTCAGTCATGCTGAGTTTTTGTCAATTGGAGCCTATTCCGCGCTTGTCTTTGATCAGTTTTTCAAAGTGTTGATGCCGATTACGGCAGCACAGATTGGGCCACTGTCAATGACTTGGGCACTAGTGCTGGCAATTATACTGGCAATGGTAGTTACGGCAGTAAGTGCGGTAATTTTTGACCTACTAATCTTTCGAAGAGTACGCGAGAAAGGTGAAGAACTGTCTATGGTCTTTGCCTCATTTGGGTTAGCACTGATTATTCGCAACGTTATTGGTCTGGTTTTTGGACTACAAACCAAGCTTTTCAGTCAGGATATCGTCTTTGCCAAGGTACTCAGTCGAGATCCACTTATTTTAGTAAAAATGGATCAGTTGGGAACCCTTATAATTTCCCTGATGATTATGCTGGTACTACACCTTGCGTTATCTCGAACAACCTTTGGNTTTACTCTTCGGGCAGTCGCTGAGAACCCTGAGCTTGCGCAAGTCAATGGTATAAATTTACAACAAATGATCGTTGTTGTCTGGGTAACAGGTGCTGGGTTAGCGGCAGTGGCAGGAGTTTTTTATGGGATTAATAATCAAATCAACCCGAACATTGGTAGGGACCTCCTGCTACCGATCTTCGCTGCGACAATCGTCGGTGGCATTGGATCAATCTATGGCGCNTTGCTTGGTGGAGTCGTAGTAGGACTGGCNGCGAATTTAGCACTTCTGATCTTACCATCGGGCTATAGTCCCTCCGTACCATTTTTAATCATTCTTCTGGTATTAATCATTCGCCCNAATGGGCTCTTTGGAGAGGCAAGGGTATGATTGGAGTGATTTCTTACCTAGTATTTTTTGCTACCGTTGCTGCGATTCTAGCGATCGCAGTGCTAGGGTTAAATCTGCAATGGGGCAATGCCGGACTTTTCAATGGTGGTGTAGTTGCCTTTTTTGGTGCAGGCGCTTACGGCACTTTGCTATTGGGTGGAATGCCGCAAAGCAACCATATTGGCGGCTTTGGCCTGTTTTATCCACTGGCCTTACTTGGAGGCATGGCCGCAGCTGGGATATTGGCTTGGATTGTTGGTGTGTTAACGCTCCGAATGCGGCATGATTATCTAGCGATTTCNACATTTGGTGTCGCAGTTGCCTTTGAGAACTTGATGCGCAATGCCGAAGGTCTTTCCGGTGGTGCGAAAGGATTACGTGGTTTTGAAAGGCCTTTACGAGAGGTTCTGGGTGACGGTTTTATATATAACCTTGCCTTCCTTGCCGCGGTTCTTCTACTTTTGTTTATTACTTATCATTTCCTCCAAACCCTTGTTGGTTCGCCGTTTGGTCGAACGCTGCGCGCAATGCGTGAAGATGAAAAAGCNGCACGATCTTTNGGCAAGAACATTTCCCTTATCCGATTGACCGCCTTTGTTACGGGATCGGTGATCATGGGGCTAGCAGGTGGACTTTACGGTACATTTTACGCCTTCGTCAGTCCACAAGACGTGTTGCCAACCCTGACCTTTCAAATCTGGGCGATGCTAATCGTNGGTGGTGCTGGAAATAATCGGGGTGCCGTATTTGGTGCCTTNCTGATCTGGGCTGCCTGGACTGCTAGTGGTTGGGCCCTTTCTCGTTTTGCGCCAGTCGAGGCGCAAATATATACTGGATCAATACAGTACATACTTATTGGCCTGGTTATCGTTGGCATGTTGCTATGGAGACCTCAGGGTCTTTTTCCAGAACGACTTGTCGTTTCGCAATTTGGTCAGTCGTCTGACTGATTTATTAAAATAGGGAGAAATGAAATGATAACAATCAACACTAATACCCTCATCCTAAGGTTGGGTACTGCGATAGGGGTATCTCTACTTGCAGTTAATGCCATGGCGCAAGACTGCACCACCAAGATTGGTGCGGTTTTACCTACATCNGTGGANTGGGGACGGCCCATTGCCGAAACGGCACAGTTCGCGGTTGATACGGTAAATACTGCGGGTGGTGTTGCCGGTTGCCAGATTGAAATGGTCCTTCGGGATACCCAGGTCGACCCCAAAGTTGGAGTAGATGCTGCCAAGGCTTTAGTTGACCTAGATGGTGTTCAGGTACTTTTGGGCGCCGTGTCTTCGGGCGTATCAATGCCAATCCTGTCTTCTGTATCGGTCCCAAGTAAAGTTATGCAGATGTCTTGCTGNTCATCCTCGACTGCCTTCACCAAGCTATCGGAAGAGGGCAAAACTAATGGTCTGTTTTTCCGTACTTTTGCAACTACAGGCGTGCAGGCTGCCGTTGGCGCTATGGTTGCTGCTGATCAAGGTTATAAAACTGTGGCAATTCTTTACAAGAACGATGACTGGGGTCAGGATCTGAATAATCTTATCGCCCAAGATTTTGCTTCTCTTGGTATTAAAGTCACCACGGCTGTTGCGATCAATGATGGNCAACCCTCATATCGCGCTGAGGTCACACAGGCGCTGGCCGACAATCCGGACGCACTTTATCTTGGGCTATATCCAGCCGAAGGTACTGCNGCTGTGCGGGAGTGGCTATCACTGGGAGGTACTGAAAACATGATTATGGCTAATTCATTAAAATCTGATGATTTCCGTGAGAATGTTGGATTGCAATATTTAGGAGGAGCCTTGGGAACTGATACAGCTTCACCACGTGTGTCGAGTGCTGATGCTTTTGTCNAAGCGTATAAGGAACGATTTGATAGTGAACCAAACGGTCCAGGCNTAGCCAATAGCTATGACGCTGCCATGATCACACTTTTAGCAATGGAAGCAGCTGGAAAAGGTACGACTGGCGATCAGATTGCNGCTGCAGTCGCAAGGGTCACCGATCCAAATGGTACACCAGTATCAGCCGATGCCGCTGGCTTTGCTACTGCACGAGATATTTTGGCTGGTGGTGGAAGTGTGATGTATCAGGGCGCCACAGGTAATGTACGTTTTGATGCCAATGGCGATGTCTCAGCTCCTGCNGTGGTTTGGAAGTTNACTGATGGCGGTACAGAAGAGGTCCAGTATCTGTCTTTGACTGAGGTCGATGACTTTATGGCTTCTCTGAATTGATACTCTAGTTAAAAGGTCGTAATTATAACTAGTGCATTTAAAGAACGTATTGCCAAAATTTATTAATACTATTTTGGCAATACGAAAAATTTGTGGTGGTTTGTAGAGTNGTCTTTAACTGCAATGCGTAATTTGAATATCAAGTATAGCGTTNCAGATTTTTTTTTAAAATATTTTGTGGTTCCANTCATATTTTCCTCTGAAAAAAATCAGTCCCGTATTCCCGAGAACTTTTCACTCCAAATTTCGCAATGTTCGTCTGTAATTTTACTGAACAGATTGTCTGGCACAGTGAAAGGATCTCCAGGTTTACATTCCTTGAGTGCATCTTCTATCAAATTTGGCCATCGCTTTTCTTTCCGCCCCATTGCAACACGTAATACTTCAGCGGCGTCTGGAATGAACGGCTCAGACAACTGCGCATAGAGAGCAATTAGATTAAGAGACATTCGAACGATGGCCGCTGCTGCATCTGGGTCGGTTTTAAATACGGCCCAAGGCTCTGCTGATTGCAAATATTCGTTTCCAAGTACCCAAATAGCGCGCAATTCGGACGCTGATTTACGTATTTCAATTGTCTCCATATGGCTTTGATAGGCCTCGAGTCGGGCTTGTAGATTATCTATCAAATGTTTCTCACGTTGCCCAAATTGGCCACCTGATGGAACNACTTCACCAAATTTTGATCGACAAAATTTTGTTACCCGTGATACGAAGTTGCCAAGTACGTCGGCTAAGTCTTTGTTAACGTCGGCTTGAAAGTTTGGCCAAGTGAACTCACTGTCAGACGACTCAGGAGCATGGCTTAAAAGCCACCAGCGCCAATAATCAGGTGGCAAGATTTCTAAAGCCTGATCCATAAATATNCCACGGCCTTGGCTGGTGCTAAATTGGCCACCATCGTAATTTAAATAATTAAATGATTTTATGTAATCTACTAATTTCCAAGGTTCACCAGATCCCAAAATTGTAGCNGGGAAAGACAAGGTATGAAANGGGACATTATCCTTTCCCATAAATTGATAATAAGTTACGTCATCGGCACCTTTGTCGGTGCGCCACCAACGCTCCCAATCTGTTCCCTTGCCAGCATCAACCCACTCTCTAGCACACGCAATATACTCTATTGGGGCATCAAACCAAACATAAAAGACTTTGCCCTCCATACCGGGCCAATCCTGNTCGCCTTTNCGAACCGGCACGCCCCAGTCCAGATCTCGNGTAATACCCCTATCTTGAAGACCATCCCCGTCGTTTANCCATTTTTTTGCAATTGAGGTAGTCAATACTGGCCAATCTTTTTTCCCATCAATCCANACGCTNAACTTATCGCGTAANGAAGATTGGCATAGATATAGATGTCGCGTGCTGCGGACTTCTAATTCATCAGACCCAGAAATTGCGGACCGCGGATTTATAAGGTCTGTTGGATCTAATTGTTTNGTACAATTTTCGCATTGATCACCACGGGCCTTGTCATAGNCACAATTAGGGCAGGTNCCCTCAATGTATCTATCTGGTAAAAATCTTCCGTCTGCATGAGAGAATACTTGTTGTTCATCCACTTCGCGGATTAAGCCTTTATCAGACAAGCATCCGGCAAAGTATTGGGTGAGTTCTTTATTTTGTTGGGAAGAACTACGTCCAAAGTGGTCAAATGACAAACGAAAGCCGTCTGCAATTTTTGCTTGAACTTTGTGCATTTCCAAGCAGTAGTCNACTATTGGTTTGTTTGCTTTAGTTGCTGCTAGTTCGGCTGGTGTGCCGTGTTCATCGGTTGCGCATAAAAATAAAACTTCATGNCCGCGCGCACGGTTATAGCGTGCAAATAAATCGGCCGGNAATTGGCTACCAACNAGGTTTCCAAGATGCTTAATCCCGTTGATGTAGGGAATTGCTGAGGTGATTAGCACACGTTTCATTAAGTTGCCCAAAAATTGTTTTCCCCGTTTAAACACACGCTGCCCAAAAGCCCAGCCCTAAGGTTTTTTTGGTGGCCGTGGGTCACGCATTCTTTTTGTAAGCCGACCAATTAAAAAGGATGTCCGAGGTGAATAAATATACGGCGTTTTTGCGTCTGCAAGATCCCCTTTTAACATTCGAAGCCCACCAACACTCGCCAGTATTAAATGCGCTACCGCAATAAAGATGAAAAAAGATCCTGTACCAAAGTTTTGGATTAGTAGAGAAGCAACTATAGGAGAAATTATAGCGCCAATAGCAAAATAGAATAAGAGTGCAGCCGAAAGCTCTACGCGCTCATCGGAAGCTGTAAAATCATGTGCGTGTGCCGCTGCTATAGAGAAAATTGGTACTGTAATGAAACCAAATAAGCATGACGCTANTATGATGTTATTAAAACTGATTACAAATAGTGATATTGCACAAGCAGCCAATGAAGCGATTGAAAAGCCGATTATAACCCACCGGCGGTCATACCTGTCGGCGAGCCAGCCNGCTGGGTATTGAGAAATAGCNCCNNCTGCNANATAGCCAGCTAAAAATAAACCAATTTGTGACGCGGTCATNCCAAGCTCAGATCCGTATANCGGTCCNACCATGCGGTATGCAGATGACGTAAGTCCAGCNACTACTACAGCTGACACAGCCAGNGGTGAGCGACTAATTGCTAGCAGTGGNCGTAGTCTGGGTGCACGTTTTGTAATNGGAGGACTGGCTTTAGTTAAGGCCAGTGGTAGCAGTGCCGCACAAAAAAACAAAGTTAGTAAGTTGTAAGCAAGGTAAGTTTCAAGGGAAGCTAGGATGCCAATCATCATTTGAGCACCGAGAGATGCAGAAATGTCAACAAACCGATAAATTCCCATTGTCCGTCCACGGTTTTCATTTGTAGCTTTCGATTGAAGCCAGGACTCAACGACCGTGTAACATCCTGCTACACATATACCTGAGGCTATTCTCATGATAGCCCAGGCTGCAGGGTCGTATAATAAGGTATGGCCCAGCATCCCAATTGCGCCCATAGACGAAAAGACTGCGAATGCGCGCGAATGACCAACAGCGCCCATCACGCGTGGNGCCCACCAGCATCCTATAAAAAAACCAAAGAAATGTGATGAGCCTAAGACCCCTATTTGACCCTTGGTGAAACCTTTTTCAATTCCGGTTAATGCGTCTAATGGNCCAACGCCACCAGAAGCGAGTTGCAATAAAATAATGGAAAGAAATAAAGCTGCTAGTGAAAGTATGAGTCGCATGGTGAAACTCTCTGCCTCAGATTAGCTAGAGACAAGTAATTTTCTGATAATTGGTGATTAAGAATTTTAATGTTACCGACTTTAAATAAAAAGTTGGTTTAAGTTCATAAAATTGAGGTTTTATAGCAACCATTTTCATAAGATAAAGACCAACTTTTGGGAGGTTCGCGACGACTACGCATACGTTTTAGCTGCCAGATGTTTTTCATACCTTGATGGTGAGCAGAAAGATACCATCTACTTTCAATTCCGGGCGCTCCCCCATTGCCAGGAGTTAATAATAATCCAAGAGGTGAATGCTTGCCCTCTCTAGTACCGGTTTCTGCCGCCAGGTTTAATCTTCTTACAGGCGTCAATGCTGGTAAGCCTGGTAAATCAGCAATAATAAGAGGTACGACCCCACTTCGCAAAACCTCCTCCAAAGTCCATAAGATATCTTCAGTACGCTTTGGGTTTAAGAAAGTGAGCCGACCAGGATTAATAAATGATATTACCCCATCAGCATGAAGACAATCGATACTCCACTCTGGGGCTACCCAAAAGATATGCCCTTTAGTTTTTTGTGCAATCATCATGGCTAAGCTGTGCCGGTTTGGACCACAGGCTTCATGAACTCTCCCTAATGCTAAGTTTATATTTGGCCAGAGTTCAAGTAGGGGTGTTGAGTATTTATTTTTAGTTAGAAAAAAATCAGAATCANATTGAACCATANAAAAANTATACAGTGTTCACTTTTTGTTCTCAATACACTTTTAACTTGCAGCTCAATATTGTTTAGCTAGCCTATNGGCAATAAAGGGAGCTAAAAATGAAAACAAATGAGCTGGGGAGAACTGGCATAATTATATCGGACNTGTGTCTGGGTACAATGACATATGGAACCCAAACTACACAGGNCGATGCCTTTACTCAAATGGATATGGCTCTAGAGGCTGGAATAAATATTTTTGATACAGCTGAAATGTACCCTGTAAATCCAATTGGGCCTGAAACTCAGGGCGCCAGTGAAAAAATTGTTGGAAATTGGTTCAAAAAAAATGGGAAACGAGAGCATGTTGTCGTAGCTACAAAACATTCTGGTGAAGGCTTGTCCCATGTTAGAGATGGCGCACCTATAACCTCGAATTCAATCTCGCACGCTATTGATGGAAGTTTGAAACGTTTGAAAACAGATGTGATTGATTTGTATCAGTTTCATTGGCCAAATCGTGGATCCTATATGTTTCGAAAAAATTGGTTTTACGATCCCTCGAAACAAAACAAAAATGAAACTATTCAGAATATGCAGGATTGCCTTGGTGCATTACAATTAGAAATTGATAGAGGAAGAATTAGGGCTTTTGGACTTTCAAATGAAAGTGCTTGGGGAACGGCTCANTGGTTGCGTGCNTCAGAGGAAGGGCATGGACCTCGTGTGGCATCTATCCAAAATGAATATTCATTAATGTGTCGAATGTATGATACTGATTTAGCTGAATTGACAGCGAATGAAGATGTAGGGCTTCTGGCTTTTTCACCACTAGCCGCTGGGCTTCTCACTGGAAAATATGCCTCTAATTCTATTCCTGAGGGAAGCCGAATGAGTATTAACAACGATCTTGGAGGACGGAATACCGAACGCGCGCATCAAGCAACTAATGCATACATTGAAATCGCAAAAAAACATGAACTTGACCCAACACACATGGCTTTAGCATGGTGTGCTGGTCGGCCATTTATGGCCTCTGCCATATTTGGTGCAACTAATTATTTGCAACTTGAGCATATTATAAAAGGTAAAGATCTCATCTTATCAACNGAAGTTATGGAAGAGATTAACAATACTCATAGGCGCTATCCAATGCCGTATTAAAAAACATTTATAAAATAATNCAGTTACTGNTTATTAAAATACAGATGAGTTTCGTATTTTTTAGAATTTTAGGAAATGAGAGGAAATAAAAGTGCCATTAGCGATGAATAGAGAAGTCTTTATAACCTGCGCCGTCACCGGTTCTGGCAGCACACAAGACAGAAGCCACCACGTTCCACGGAGTCCCAAACAGATTGCTGATAGTGCAATNTTGGCTGCAAAATCTGGTGCAGCCATCGTACATTGTCATGTACGCGACCCTNAGACAGGAGCGCCAAGCCGTGATAAAAAAATGTTTCGTGAGGTTACTGACCGAATACGAGATTCTGAAGTAGATGTAGTCCTTAATCTTACTGCAGGTATGGGTGGCGATATGGTCTTTGGTGGTGTTGAAAGCCCACTTCCGCCAATTAAGGGTACAGATATGGCAGGCGCTACTGAGCGTGTTGCACATGTCGCTGAATGTCGACCCGAGATTTGTACNTTAGATTGTGGGACNATGAATTTTGCTGAGGCTGATTACGTAATGACTAATACGCCAGGCACTCTTACTTCAATGGGACGAATGATGACTGAGCTCGGTGTTAAGNCAGAAATAGAGGCATTTGACACTGGGCATTTATGGTATGCTAAGCAATTGGTAGCCGATGGAGTANTAGAAAAAAACGCGTTAGTCCAGCTGTGTATGGGAGTTCCATGGGGNGCACCTGACGATCTTAATACCTTTATNGCAATGGTAAATAACGTTCCAGAAAATTGGACGTTTAGTGCTTTTGGATTGGGACGAAATCAGATGCCATATGTAGCAGCGTCAGTCTTGGCCGGTGGGAATGTTCGTGTTGGATTGGAGGATAACTTGATGTTGGATCGGGGTGTGTTGGCTGAAAATTACCAGCTTGTAGATCGTTCTGTAGAGATTATAGNAAANTTGGGCGCTCGGATTTTAAATCCACAAGAAGTTCGAGAAAAATTAGGCCTNGTAAAACGTGCGCCTTTGAGTGATTTATAATGAGTTAATTTTTATAATCTAACTTGNTAGGTTCCANCGTGATTAAACACTTTATCAGATTTTGGGGAAATTAATATGGTACGAACAGCTGCTATAATTGGTGGTGGTGTAATTGGCGGAGGTTGGGCTGCGCGATTTCTGCTTAACGGCTGGAATGTCAGAATCTTTGATCCAGACCCTGAAGCGGAAAGAAAAATTGGTGAAGTTTTAAAAAATGCGCGAAGATCTCTACCTGGACTTTATGAGGCGCCGCTTCCAAAGGAAGGNTTGCTCAGTTTTTGTGATGCGATTTCTGAGGCAGTAAATGGTGCCATTTGGATACAAGAAAGTGTTCCAGAAGAACTGGCTTTAAAACAAAAAATTTATGGAAATATCCAAGAGTATTGTGATCCTAATGCTGTGCTGGGCTCTTCGACTTCGGGATTTAAACCNTCCGAATTACAACGAGGATCTACACGCCCAGATCAAATTATGGTGTGTCACCCTTTTAATCCGGTTTATCTGCTGCCNTTGATTGAAGTGGTTCCTTCTAAAAAAAATGATCCAAAAATCGTAGACCGTGCGGAGGACTTGTTAAATAGTTTGGGTATGCACCCANTGCGTGTCCGTAAAGAAATTGATGCGCACATAGCNGATCGATTTTTGGAAGCAGTTTGGCGAGAAGCTTTATGGTTGATTAAAGATGGANTCGCTACCACNGAAGAAATAGATAATGCCATCCGGTATGGGTTTGGTATTCGCTGGGCGCAGATGGGTTTATTTGAGACATATCGCGTGGCTGGTGGCGAAGCAGGGATGAGACATTTTATTGCTCAATTCGGGCCGGCTTTGAAGTGGCCATGGACTAAACTAATGGATGTACCNGAATTTACTGATGAGTTGGTTGATATAATTTCGGATCAATCTGACACACAGTCTGGCATGCATTCAATACGTGAACTAGAACGTATTCGCGATAATAATCTTGTTGGCATGATGCGAGCTTTGAAAGCTCAGGACTGGGGCGCTGGAACTCTTTTAAAAGTTCAGGACAAACTTCTAAATCAAAACGCNGGAATGGCATTTTCTACAGACTCATTGGATCTAAACGTTCCAATCGAGACTGTTCGCCGGGCGGTACCTCTGGACTGGACTGATTATAATGGTCATATGAATGAGGCTCGATATTTGCAGGCTTTTGGCGATGCAACTGATCGATTTATGCATATCATAGGTTGTGACGCTGAATATATTTCTTCCGGTGGCAGTTACTTTACCGCTGAAACTCATATTAGGCATATAGATGAAGTGCATGCTGGACATTTGATCCGAATTGAAACTTTCTGTGCCGAAGGCGCGGGTAAAAAAATGCATTTGTTTCACCAAATGTTTGAAGGTGACCGACTTTTGGCNACCGGCGAACATATGCTTATTCACGTATCTTTGGCTACTCGTAAAGCGAGTGCGCCAGCGGATCATATTGCAAAAGCTTTGGAACAAATTTTTCATGCTCATTCATTGATGCCGCGTCCAGAAGGTATGGGCAGAATGGTAGGTAAAAAATGAAACGAGTACTTATTACCGCCGGTGCCAGTGGAATTGGTGAAGCTATGGCACATGCATTTGAGTTAGAAGGCTCCAAGGTTTGGATAACGGATATTAACCCTGACTATTTAAATAATTGTCCTCAAAGCTGGGAAAAAACTCACGTTGATTCAAGTGATGAANCAGGTATGCGTAAATTATTCTCTGAGATTGAGACCCATTGGGGAGGCCTTGATGCCATCTGTGCTAATGCAGGTATCGCTGGGCCCACAGCGGTTGTGGAAGATATAGAGCTAAACGATTGGCAGCGTTGCGTCTCAGTGAATTTAGAAGGCGCATTTCTTGCAGCCAAATACGGTGGTCCAATGTTAAAAGAGACTAAGGGTGCGATTGTTCTGACTTCATCTACAGCTGGTATTTATGGCTTCCCAAACCGTGCTCCATATGCAGCGGCCAAATGGGCGATCATTGGCCTTATGAAAACCCTTGCCATGGAGTGGGGTCCATCAGGTGTACGAGCCAATGCAATTTGTCCAGGTGCTGTGGAGGGCCCGCGCATGCAGGGTGTAATGGAACGTGAAGCAACTGCCAAAGGAACCTCCTATCAAAATATTTATGAGGGATATGCGGCGGGTAATTCGATGCAATCTTTGGTCACAGCAGGCGATATTGCTAAGATGGCGACGTTTTTATGTGGTTCGGGTGCCCGCATGGTTTCAGGGCAAGTTATTGCGGTAGATGGGCATACCGAAA
The DNA here is from genome assembly GCA_002698165.1 of Planktomarina sp. Classification (GTDB taxonomy): domain Bacteria; phylum Pseudomonadota; class Alphaproteobacteria; order Rhodobacterales; family Rhodobacteraceae; genus Planktomarina. The sequence continues at coordinate 25,798 of NZVF01000063.1, forward strand.
ACCCTGACCCTAAAGTTTAATCTAGATTGANCCCAGTAGAAATTTTCTGCATATCTATTTGTGATTTATATTCAATGTAGTATTTGTCCGCAAACATCTGGACGATAACTAGTAATTTACATTTTAGCTAGCTAAAGATTTCGTTATGGTTTGGATACCCATCACCTTGTTTGCGGCCCTAGCACAAACATTTCGTTTCATGTTTCAAAAGCGTTTGCGAATTCAGACATTGTCTACTGGTGGCGCTACTTTTTCTAGGTTTCTTTTTGCTGCGCCTGTAGTTGCCCTCTTAGCGCTCTGTTATCCNTTGGTTCGNGGCTATGCTTGGCCTCAGCTTGATGCAGTCTTTTTTTTATATGCTGCAGTTGGTGGATTTTGCCAAGTTAGTGCAACGATGTGTGTGGTAGCATTGTTTCAGCAACGCAATTTCACGGTAGGAATTACTTTCAAAAAGATTGAGGTTTTGTTTGCGGCAGGGCTGGGCTTGGTGATTTTGGGTGAAGGTGTGAGTTTGCATGCACTTGCAGCCATACTTGTTGGAGTTTTGGGAGTTCTTTTTCTATCTGACTCTCCAAGGCAGTCAAAATTTGAAGGACCACGATTTTTTAATTATGCCACTGTATTGGGTGTTTCGTGTGGGGTTTTATTTGGAGCGTGTGCTGTTTTCTACCGTGGAGCGACGTTGCATATATTTGCAGAGGATGTCTTTGCGCGCTCCAGTTTTACACTTGCAGTCGTAATAGCAATGCAATTAATCGGNATGGTTGGTTTTTTATCATGGCGCGAACCTGGGCAAATTAGGGCGGTTGTCAGGGCTTGGCGCACATCGGTTTGGGTAGGTATTTTATCATTGATGGGATCACTTGCCTGGTTTACCGCGTTTGCATTGCAGAATGCAGCTTACGTTAAGGCTCTTGGACAAGTTGAAATTTTATTNTCTTTTGCAGTTTCAGTATTTGTATTTGGTGAAAAACTAGGTCGCATAGAAGCTGTTGGTATATTATTATTAACNGNTTCAGTTGTCACATTAATTTTTTTATTATNAGGTTTTTAATCTTAAGAACAAGTTTTCTTCGTCTTGGTTGTTAAAAAATGGCACTGACNCTGGAGGGCCAATTGAGGGTAAGCCCACTAATTCACTCAAAACTATTGACGTTATAAANGGAAGATCCAACCTGCGGACTTCATCCAAAGAAACCCATTGCAGATGTGACAACTCATCAGACGCGCCTGAAAAATCATCTANGTCTCCTGATATCTGATTGGCGTCNACAAGAAAGAACCGGGCATCAAAGCGTCGTGATTTACCTGGTGGGGTTACCGCACGGAAGAAAAAATACATGTTTTCGGCTGATGGCCGAAAGCCNGAATTTGCAAAGTCCAACCACTCTTTTGGGGCTTCATGCCATGTCTCTTTTGATCCNAGGATTAAACCAGTTTCTTCCCAAAGCTCACGGATTGCGGCTATGGCCAGTGTTTCGGGGGCAGGGCCCATATTGTCTTGCTGCAAACGGGCATAGCATTCTGTTCCCAAAGTGTTCGCCAAGTGGATATGATTATCAGTTTTGTCAACTGCTCCTCCNGGAAAAACAAATTTGTTTGGCATGAAGGCCGCTTTTGATCCGCGCTGCCCCATAAGAACCCTTGGTTTAGATGNGAAATCCCGAATTATAATAACGGTTGATGCGGATCTGATAGAGATATCTGTCATCTCAATAATCTTAATTAGTTTTTGTCATTTTACCACAATTATCATTGTTAAAACCATTTAAGTTTCGTGCCCATTGAAAGGCGATAATTACACCCTTGATACGTGGTAACAGATATAGGCTCAGAGCTACACATCCTGTTCCAAACCCTAATGCCATAATCCAAGGTTCTGGCCTGAAGGTAACAAATACAACATGCAACAAAGGTGCTANGATATGTCCAACAATTAAAATTGTTATGTAAGNAGGGCCATCATCTGCGCGATGGTGGTGCAAGTCCTGACCACAAATACGGCAGTTATCATGAACNTTTAAATAATTGTACAGAACCGATCCCTTGCCACAGTTAGGACAAGAGCGACGCCAGCCTCGCATAAGTGCTGGTCCGAGAGGGTGATCTAATGACACATAAGATTCCTTCCACCTTTTGAGTCTATTGAAGGAAACTGAAATCAGCACTGAGGCNTACCGCCACAATATTTCCTGCTTAGATGAGNNAGGGCACGAGTAGGCGCTTCTTTACAATACTAACTNCGACTAGTGAAGGTAAATAGGTATATTTAATTGGCTTGTATGCTATGGTATGCTTGTCTTAAAAAGTGCCTAACACTCTAATGAATAGGCTCAGATATGACACCAGACTTAGCTCAAACTATGGCACTGCAGGCGCTAGCTTGGTTGATTGCTGAGGAGGATTTAAAAGATGTGTTTTTGGGGGCCAGCGGGGCTTCTGAAGAAGATTTGAGAAATGGGGTTAGAGATCCGGTTTTTCTGGCGTCGTTATTAGACTTTATTTGCTTGGATGATAATTGGGTAATACGGTTTTGCGATGACAATGGGATTTCTAATTATATGCATCCTATGATGGCAAGACAGGCTCTGCCTGGTGGTGAAGAGGTCAGTTGGACGTAATGAATATCAAAGCCGTAATCTTTGACAAAGATGGAACCCTTTTCGATTTTCAAGACACTTGGGGAGCCTGGATGGGAAAGATCCTTGAACGGTTGGCGGGAACAGATAAAGTAATGTTTGAAAATTTAGCAAAAGCTTTAAAATATGATGCTGAAACCAAAACTATTTTACCAAATAGTATAGTTATTGCAGGTACACCTGTTGAAATTTCAACGGTTATTCAACGCTTTAAATCAGAAATGTCAGTTTTAGACATATTAAGCTTGATCAATAAGGAGGCTGAGTCAGCGCCTCAGACTTTAGTGACAGACTTAAAATTATTAACTAAGCATTTACGAAGCCAAGGTTTGAAGATTAGTGTCATGACAAATGATGCAGAAAGACCAGCGCAGAGGCACTTGGAAGCTGTAGGGGTTTTAGATCTTTTTGATTATGTCATTGGTAGTGATAGTGGGTATGGTGCAAAGCCAGATCCAACTCCTCTTATTGCTTTGGCTAAAAAGATGGATGTTTTAGCTTGTGATTGTGTCATGGTAGGCGACAGTACGCACGATCTGATCGCCGGCCGTTCAGCGGGAATGCTTACGGTTGGTGTTTTGACTGGATTAGCGAAGCACGAGGAACTTACCAATTTAGCCGATGTGATTTTACCAGACATATCACATCTTGTCGCTTGGATGGCAGGACAAAATAATTAATTTGTATCTTAGCATGGAAATGTCGCATTCAGACTGTAAAGTTTTATAGTCTCTCGCACTCTAGATAACAAATAAGTGATGAGGCCTGTAATGAGTGATAAACCAAGACGTCGAAGTGGTGGTAGGGCTGGCAATACCCGTGGTAGTCGTGGCGCCATCGAACAAATGCCATGGCGCATTATAGAAAATACGGACCGACCAATTGAACCTTTGAACGACGAGGGTATTCTTGCCATCCACGAAGGTGCAATGGAAATTTTGGAAGATATTGGGGTAGAATTTCTAAACAAGGAAGCTTTAGAAATTTTTAAAGAGGCTGGTTGTAAGGTAATCGAGGAAAAGGTTTACTTAGATCGCCACTGGGTAATGGAGATGGTGGCAAAGGCACCATCAGAATTCACCATTACGCCACGAAATCCAGCACATACTTTGCACGTTGGTGGTAATAAAATGCTTTTTGGCAATGTGTCTTCACCACCAAATTATTGGGATATGGAGCTTGGCCGAAAGGTGACTGGCAACCGCGAGCAATGCAAAAATTTTTTTAAATTAACCCAGTATTTTAATTGTATTCACTTTGCAGGAGGTTATCCTGTTGAGCCAGTAGATCTTCATGCATCTATTCGCCATTTGGAGGCTACTTATGATAAGCTTACTCTGACAGATAAAGCGGCGCATACGTATTGCTTGGGATCTGAGCGCGTAGAAGATACGATGGAAATGGTGAGAATTGCGGGTGGCCTTACCCATGAAGAATTTGAGTTAAAGCCCCACATCTACACCAACATTAATTCGACCAGTCCTCTAAAGCATGATTGGCCAATGATTGATGGATGCCTGCGTCTTGCGCGTAGGGGACAGGCTATCCTAGTGACACCATTTACCCTAGCGGGTGCTATGGCCCCAGTTACTATGGCTGGAGCGGTGGCTCAGTCTATCGCTGAAGCCCTTTGTGCTATAGCACTTTTCCAGTATGTACGCTCAGGAATTCCATGTGTTATTGGAACCTTTACTTCAAACGTAGATATGAAGTCTGGGGCTCCTGCTTTTGGTACGCCAGAGTATATGCGTGCTACTCAAATGACGGGTCAGATGGGGCGGTTTTATAAACTACCGATCCGATCATCCGGAGTGTGTGCTGCAAACGTGCCAGATGGTCAGGCCATGTGGGAAACATCAAATTCACTTTGGGCGGCAGTACAGTCCGGAACTAACATGGTTTATCACGCTGCTGGTTGGTTGGAGGGAGGTCTGATTGCTTCGCCTGAGAAATTTATTATGGATTGTGAAATTCTTCAGATGATCCAGCGCTATTTTGAACCAGTAATTACTCAAACAGGCGTTGATGACATCGCGATTAATGCGATTCGTGAAGTTGGGTCGTCGGGACATTTTTTTGGGGTGGAGCATACTCAGGAGCGCTATGAGAATGCGTTCTATCAACCATTTATAAGCGATTGGCGTAATTATGAGGGTTGGGAGTTAGCTGGTGGCGTTTGGACTGCCGATCGTGCACATCAAAAATACAAAGAAATCTTGGCTGATTATCAAAAACCTCCAATGGATGAAGCTATTCACGAAGAACTGCGAGCTTTTGTAGATCGTAGAGTTTCAGAAGGTGGTGCCCCAACTGACTTCTAACGTTAACTGGAGTGAGGCTCTACAGTTTTTGTTTTTGAATTTTATCCTAAATTTAAAGAATAGCCAAAGTAACTACTCGTTTTTTTAACTGCCCAAAAGTCTTGGTAGCCATAAGACCAGTTGTGGAAAGATAAACAACAGTACCAGGCCTATCAACTGTACTACCATAAATTGCATCATGCCGAGGTAGATGTCTTTAAGATCCCAATTAGGGACTACACCCTTCAGGAAGTAAGCTGAAAGCGCAACAGGTGGGCTGAGCCATGCTGTCTGTAAGTTAACTGCAACCATAATACCGAACCATACTAATTTGTCGTACTGACTCTCAAACCCCGGGAGATCTAATGCCATTACCGTAGGCAGTAAAACTGGTATTACGATCAAGACAATCGGGACCCATTCCAATGGCCAGCCAAGCAGAAAGATTAGAGCCATTATTAATATCAAAATCATATAGGGTGAGAGGTCTAACTGAAGCAATGTTTCTGTCATCATCTTCGGGGTCCCAAGGGACGAGAATTCGGCTCCAAAGAAGTTGGAGGCTGCGACCAAAAACATAATTAAAACTGTAATTTCCAAAGTTTTGACCATACTGTCAAAGAAGCCTGTAAATTTAAATTTCCCATATGCCAATGATAAAAGAATTGCTCCAAAAGCGCCCATGGCTGCGGCTTCTGCGGGAGTAGCAAATCCGAGCAAAATGGAACCAAGTGCGAATGATATGAGAATTGTTGGGGGCATCAATCCAGCAAAAAACTCATCCCAAAGCTCTGAGAAGTAGAAATTTTCTGCAGCACCAGATTGAAATAATGCAAGACTTTTGTATGCACAAAAGACCATAAAGATTAACCACATCGAGTGATAAAATACTCCAAAGCCAAAAGTATCAATGGTCGCCAATTGCATTATTGCCCATGCGGCTTGGAGTGCTATTGCGATGGGAGCGAAAATACGCAAAATATTCAAATTTCTGTAAGCTCTGAAAGCAATAATTAAGACACCCGCAAGAATGAGTAATCCGCCAAATGGTATAAAACCAAAGTTGCCACCCAAAGCTAACCCAAAAACACGACAAATAGCCAATACACCCATACATATAAGCACAACTTCTAAGCTATAGTTTTTGGAGGTGTCTGGTTGGTCTTCCTTTGGAAGAATAGGGCCCAAATCAGGGTTTAGCCAGCAACGTCCCAGAGTATATACCAAATATAAGGTTGCTAAAATGGCACCTGGAATAAAGGCACCACGAAATAAATCGAGTGTTGATACATCGAGCACAGGACCCATCACAATCAACATAATTGAGGGTGGGATTAATATTCCTAATGTCCCACCGGCGGTAATTGTTCCAGCGGCAAGCTGCACGTTGTATCCTGACCTGCTCATTGTTGCTCCGGCCATAATGCCCAATAATGTAACAGATGCTCCAACTATGCCAGTTGCTGCGGCAAAGATTGTTGAAACTATTAACACTGCGATATATAAAGAGCCTCGTACCCGCGACATAATCATTTGAATTGATGAAAACAAACGCTCCATTAAGCCGGCGGCTTCCATCACAATACCCATTAAGATGAAAAGTGGGACCGCCATTAATTGGTCATTTAACATGGTCGAATTCGTGTTGAGTGTCATCAGCAGTGTGGTTAATTTAAAATTTGAACCCCAGATGCCGAATACAAAAGCTAAGAAAATTAAAGTAAATGAAATTGGAAAACCAATAAAGATTACAAATAACATTGCTGCTAACATTATTAACCCAATGGTTGGTTTTGATAGCCCAGGCCCGCTACCAAACGTTGATGAAAACCAATCTGAAATGGGTAATGTATCTGGATAAAATACCGCGATTACTAATGCAGTTATTATGACTAAATATGGTATTAGGGCCATTGAAAAGATTGCCTCGCGCTCTTTTCCCATTTTGTGAAAGGCACGAAATAGTTCTGGAAAGCCCTGCAATAAGAGAAGTAAGCCACCAACAGGCATTGCAAGTCGAGCAGGCCATAAAATTGGACCCCAGGTGCTGTCGAATGCTGTTTCACTTGTCGTGTAGGCAACCATCCAATATTGTGATGCAATAATTGTAAAAAAGATCATTGATGGAATGAAAAACGCCATATAAAGTATAGCATCAACTGTTGCTTGGGTTTTTTCTGACCAGTTTCGATATAAAAAATCAGCTCGGATATGAACGCCTCGCATCAAACCGTAACCGGCTGCGCCCATAAATAAAACTCCAGCAATCATTCTACTGATATCATAGGCAAATACCGTTGGGCCTAAGCCCAAATTTCTGGCTAGTTCATCCCAACCGTAGCTAGACATAATAGCAAAAGAGTTTCGGACGATAACTTCAAAGACAACAACGGCGATGAGAGGAACCATCAGAAGACATAAAAGTTTACCAGCCCAATTATTGATTACATCAATAGTAGCGGTAATTGGCCTTTGCCATGGTGTCATACCCTCTGGTGTTTCACCGGGTTTCTCTGCGCGACGTTCCGCGATGAGCTCATCCGCTATTTCCAGACTTTTAGGATCAACTTCTTCAGCCATCCTTCCCTCCCATGGGTATTATTGATGGTATATTTGCCGATTTCTTTTTTTGAAAACCAACATACTTTAGTTTTCAAAAAAAGAAATACGGGGCCTTGCGGCCCCGTATTATAGTTAATTTACTTCAGAGTATCGGCATGAGCCTTACCCAAGGCCGCATTTGATGCTTGTGCTCCAGCCCAAAACGGAATCGCTATATCTGCGAAGTCCTTTTGTGATTGCCAAACTTCAGCAAAGAATTCATTCTCAGCCGCTCCTTTTTCAAGCAATGCTTTTGCAGCATCCATATATGCTGGGAAATAATCAGCCGGCGTATCATGCAAAATAACCCCATGGTTCTCAGTTAGGTCTTTCAGCGCTCTACCATTAGCAAGAATTCGATAAGACATGGATTTAGACAAAGAGGCATTAGCTGCTACTTCCAAAGCCTTCTTTTCTGTGTCGGTTAAGCTGTCGTAAAAGTCACCGTTTACATACATATCAGCGTTCACCACAACCTGGTGAAGACCCTGTAGATAGTAATGCTTGAGCACTTTTTGAAAGCCAAAGGCTTGGTCAGCTACTGGGCAGCACCATTCAGCTGCGTCAATTGTACCTTTTTCTAAAGCGGGCAAAATATCACCGCCTCCCATAGCTACAGATGCCACACCAATATCTTTGTACGCTTGTCCCACCATACCTGGAGGCGCACGGAAACGGTACTTTCGAAAGTCGTCCATGGATGCAATTGGCTCTGAGAACCAACCCAAAGCCTCAGGGCCAACAGGCTGCAACATAAATCCTTTTACGTTTACGCCCATTTCATCCCAAAGGCGGTCATATAATTCTTTACCACCTCCGTATTGGAACCAAGATAAGAATGCTAGGTTATCGATCCCAACACCAGCACCAGCAATTGGTGCACCGAATAGGTTTGCTGCTACGTGCTTTCCGCCCCAATAGTGTGTCCAAGCAAAACCACCTTCTACAAGACCAGCATCAACAGCGTCCATCACGTCGCGCGATCCAACAATCGCACCCGCCGGAAGCACCTCAAGTGTCAAAGATCCGCCTGTTAGGGCTGCTACATCTTTGCCAAATTCTTTTACCATTTTAATTTCGTCGCCAGTTGTTGGCAATACGGATTGTATACGCAGTACTTTTGAGTGCCCTCCGGCGAATGCCGTTGTGCCGAACGACAAGGCAATGGCGCTAACCACTGCTGACTTGACGATTGATTTTAGATTAAACATTTCTGTTTTCCTCCCTTAAGTTGTGCCTTCTTTGTCTTCTGTATTTAGACCCGGGCCGAAGGCACACCAGCGGGTCGTAGGCTATTGGCTGTAATTATAAAAAGCCAAAATCCCTATCTTTTAATGCCCTTTGCTAATTTCCCAGCCCTCTGTAAGACCGAGCATGGGCCCAATACCACTTTCGATGTCGAAAAAACCACGATACATCATTTCTCCAGCTACGTATAATAAAACTATTAAACCCAACCAAGATATCCATGGAAATTTTGTTAATAGTTTCATTATGATAGTTGCTGCGAATGCCATCAAAATAATTGCTAGTCCAAGCCCAAAAATAAGCATTTGGCGATCACCATCCGCAATTGCAGCGACTGCAAGTACGTTATCCAGTGACATGGAAACATCAGCAATTGTAATTGAAACCAGAGCTGCTCCCATTGTTTTTTGTGGTGTAATTTTCTTTAAATTTTCAGACCCTTCAGATGCCTCAACTGTGTCCGTGCCTAGGCGAATTTCTTTGTATAGACGCCAGCAGACCCAAAATAGCAGCAATGATCCAATAAATAGAATTCCAGGTATACCAAGAAGCGTGGTTGCGATGACTGCAAATATAATCCTTAGTACGGCGGCGATGACCATTCCGTAGAAAATAGCTCGCTTCCTTAAATCTGGAGCAAGTCCTGCTGCGGCCATTCCAATAATGAGTGCATTATCACCTGATAGGATCAAATCAGCTATGATGATCTGGCTGTATGATACTAATACTTCAAGCATTAGATAATCTTTCGGAGTGATCAATAATTAAGTTCATGCTGCGTCTTCCAAAATCATATCTGAAAGTTTTTCGCCAATCATAATAGCTGGAGCATTTGTATTTCCTGAGGTGATAACAGGCATTATGGAACAGTCGGCAACTCTCAAACCATTTATGCCACGTACACGCAATCGTTCATCAACTACAGCCATTTTGTCCTGACCCATTTTGCATGTTCCAGTGGGGTGGTAGATCGTCACACTTGTATCCCGTGCCCACTTTAAAGTCGCTTCATAATCGTCTGGTGCCACATCTTTGCCAGGGATGACTTCTTCAATTATATTGGATTTTAATGGCTCAAACTGGGCTATCTTGCGTGCGATATTTATACCTTTTACGATCGTATTTTGGTCTAATCGGGTCGCTAAATAATTCGGATGAATTTTTGGATGTTCGCGCCAATCAGCTGATTTTAGTTCTAAATGTCCGGTACTTTCTGGCCTCAATTGTAGCACTGAGGCCGTAAAAGCAGAAAATTTGTGGAGTTCTTTTGGTGGTTTTATGGCGCTCCAGGGTTGTATGTGGAACTGGATATCAGGCGTTTCTAACATTGGATCAGTTTTTAAAAATCCAGTACCTAGGCTCGCTGCCATGGTCATTGGTCCGCTCTGTGTAAGCCCATATTGCAGGGCAATTAACCCTTGCTTAATTAAATTATTTATTTCGGTATTCATTGTTGGAAGATTTGTTTTAAAAACTGGCCTTGCTTGCAGATGATCCTGAAGGTTTTTTCCTACACCGGGCAAATTTTTCTCAACAGGGATTTCATGTTTTTTTAGTTCTTTTGCGTCACCAACGCCAGATAGCATTAAGATTTGTGGGGATCCAATAGCGCCAGCACTCAAAATTACTTCACAACGGGCGTTAACAGTTTTGCTTTGTCCTTTGATATTGATTTGAACACCGTAAGCGTGATTATTTTTGATTAAAATTTTTTCAGCATGTGCATTTGTTATAACGGTTAAATTTTTTCTTTTCCGTGCTGGTTTGAGGTAAGCAACCGCGCTTGAGCAACGTCTCCCCTTTTCGAGAGTAAGTTGAAAATAACCGACACCTTCCTGATCGGAGCCATTATAATCTGGATTGCGCCGATATCCTGCATTGACGGCCGCATCGACCCATTTATCGACAATTTCGCGTTTTAGACGGGTTGGAGAGACCGAAAGCGGACCAGTCTTGCCACGTGCTGGGTCTAAATCACCGTCACCTTTCCAAGTTTCTGATCGTTTGAAATAGGGTAAGACATCGTCCCAAGCCCAGCCGGTATTTCCGAGTTGACGCCAATGATTGAAGTCCTCTGCCTGTCCTCGGACATATAAAAGCCCGTTTATTGAGCTTGAACCACCGAGAACTCGTCCACGTGGCCACGGTATCTTTCGCCCATTTAAACCCGGGTCATTTTGGGTTTGATAGCACCAATCCGTTTTGGGATTACCCATAGTTTTGAAATAACCAACGGGGATGTGGATCCATGGATTTCTGTCACTCCCGCCTGCTTCAATTAGGGCAACAGAAAAATTTTTGTTTGCTGACAGACGGTTTGCTAATGCACACCCCGCCGAACCGGCTCCAATAATTACAAAGTCAAATTCCAATTTTTCTCCCTAAAAGTTAAAAAATGAGACTTTTATTCCCGTTTATTAGCATTTATAGTACATATGCAGGAAAAGTTAGATTCGGCAAGCCTGAGAATGTGGTTAGGTGGCTGAGATGAAACAGAGGGTATTGTTGTCAATGTCTCCAAAAAAAAGAGTTCCCACAAATTTTCGTACATTATTAATTCTGGAGGTTTTAGGAAAATCAGACCGGGCACTTTCTGCCACTGAAATTAATGAAAGGGTAGGGCTGCCTAAGCAAACAATCCATCGCTTGTGCGCTAAATTGGAGGAAGAAGGGTTTTTGTCTCGAGTTGCTCGAGGAAAGAAGTTAAGGCCAACTCGCCGCGCCAGGCTCATGGCTAGTGGAATTTTGCATACGTCGAGCGATCATATAGCGCGCCATCAAGTGATGCAGCGAATTGCAGACGAGGTTGGAGAAACAGTAAATTTTGCAATTCCCGACAGTGATGGAATGATTTACCTTGAACGTATTGAAACGGATTGGCCATTTCGTGTGCAGTTGCCTGTTGGAACCCATGTTCCATTTCATTGTACCGCTAGTGGTAAAACATTCATGGCTAGTCTCGCCCCGAAAGTTCGAACCAATATGGTAGGTAGCCTTAGATTGGAAAAGTTGACGAAAAACACCTTAATTGATGCTGAAAACCTTCTCAACGAGTTAAGGCTCGTGGCAAAACAAGGATATGCCATTGATAATGAAGAATTCGTTGATGGAATGGTAGCTATAGCTGTTCCAATTAAAGATGAATTTGGTCGCTATGTCGCGTCTCTGGCATTTCATGGTCCATTGCAAAGGTTAAGTGTTGAGGGCGCCACCTTAAGAAAGGATGTGTTGCTGAATGGGGCAAAAACTATGAAAGATATTCTTTTTACTGAAACTTAATCAAAGTATCTCTTTCCACAATTGTTGTCATTAATTCTTGTGAAGGTGATTTTGGAACATCTAAATTAGGATTGATCAAATCTAATAAAACTTTTGCTGCTTTTTGACCCATTTCTTGTTGTGGCACGCGTACTGTCGTAAGGCCAGGTGTGACAACCTGGGCAAGATTGATGTCATCGAAACCAGTAATTGAAAAATCATTTGGAATTCTCAAATTTAATTCTTTAGCTCGCAGCATTACCCCAACCGCTATTACATCGCTTGTACAAATTATTGCTGAAGGACTTTTATGAAATGACAAGATGCGATCTAATGCAGCCCCTGCCTCAGTAAAGCTATACTTACATTGTTCAATGGTTACTATTTTTGTATCTGAATTTTCTTTAACAGCATCTTTTATTCCCAGAATTCGTTCTTTGGCTCGATCGTTCCCTGCCTTTAAGCCAGCAATGATGGCGAGTTTTTGATGCCCATATGATATTACATGCTCAGCAATTTTTTTTGCTGATTTTCGGTTGTCAAATCCAACAGACGAACATGAAATATCTGTTGAAAAACACCAGGCTAAGACATGTGGTATTGCGTGTTTTCTAAGAAAGTCCTGGGTTTTTTGTGGGCGATCCTGACCTATCAACAATAGACCATCAGCACCCTGAGATAATAGCGATTGGATTTGTTCGAACTCCTGTGATGGATCATAGTTTGAGCTTCCGACCAATAATGTTACCCTTGCATGGCTTAAAACTTCTTGAAATGCTTGCAGTCCACTCGCAAAAACAGCGTTATCCATTGATGGAATAATTGCGCCAATAGTGTTGGTTCGGTTACTGGCAAGTGCGCGTCCTCCAAAATGTGGCATATATTCCAGTGTCTCAATAGCACTCTGGATCCTTAAACGTGTTGGCTCTGCCACTTTTTTTGGATTATTAATACAGCGGGAAATTGAAGCTGTTGAGACACCGGCAAGTTTGGCTACATCTTCGAGTTTGGGGCGCTTTATTAAGTGCATATGAAATCCAACAACTTATCTGAGTTAAGATGTAAGCGCTTGCATGCGTGAAAGCAAGCGCCTACAAGTGGAGTCGTAAATACAAATAACTTTGCAGGAAATGCCAAATGGCACGCACCTATTTAAAAAAATCATCTAAAACAGCTTCAACGGGTAGCGATGACGTCCGAAATACGGTTTTGGGCATTTTAAATGAAATTGAGGCCGGTGGTGATGCTGCTGCCTTAAAATATGCCTCTGAATTTGATGGCTATAGTGGCAATTTAATTTTGACAAAAGACGAGATCCAAGATGCGTGTGATTTAGTCCCTGAAAAGTTAAAGAAGGATATTAAATTTGCTCATGCGAACGTAAAACGATTTGCTGAAGCCCAACGCAGCACAGTTACTGACTTTGAAACAGAAATTGTTCCTGGTCTTATAGCCGGACAAAAGAGTATTCCGTGTAATGCTGCAGGATGTTATGTTCCTGGTGGTCGCTACAGTCATGTTGCAAGTGCTATAATGACAGTGACTACGGCAAAAGTAGCAGGTTGCCAGCATATAACTGCCTGTTCGCCACCACACAAGGAAACTGGAATTGCTCCTGCAATCGTTTACGCTGCAAACTTATGTGGCGCAGATAAGATTTTGGCAATGGGCGGTGTGCAGGGCGTGGCGTCAATGACCTATGGATTATTTGGTTTGCCGGAAGCTGATATTATTGTTGGTCCGGGAAACCAATTTGTGGCGGAAGCTAAACGTATTCTTTTTGGCCGCGTAGGCATCGATATGATTGCTGGTCCTACAGACAGCTTGATTATTGCAGATGGTAAAGCGGATGCGGATATTGTTGCAGCTGACTTAGTGGGGCAAGCAGAGCATGGATACAATTCACCTGTTTGGTTAGTCACTGATGATGAGCCACTGGCCCGGCAGGTACTAAAAACTGTACCTGATTTAATTGCTAAGCTACCTCAGTTAAATCGAATTAATGCAGAAGCGGCATGGCGAGACTACGCAGAAGTAATACTATGTGCAAACCGGGAGGAGATGGCAGCAACGTCAGATGAGTATGCCCCGGAGCATTTGACGGTGCAGGCTACTGACCTTGATTGGTGGTTAGATCGTTTGAGTTGTTATGGCTCATTATTCTTGGGTGAAGAAACCACTGTCGCTTATGGAGATAAAGCTTCTGGACCAAACCATTGTTTGCCTACGTCTAGGTCTGCAAAATATACGGGAGGCCTTTCTGTGCATAAATATATGAAGTTAGTTACTTGGCAGCGCTCAACACGTGATGGTGCAAAAGATATTGCTATAGCTACGGCTCGAATTTCACGTTTAGAAGGCATGGAAGGCCACGCGCGGACTGCCGATATTAGACTTGCTAAATACTATCCTGGTGAGAATTTTGATCTCTCTGCACAGGATTAGATAATGGATAAAAAGTTGTTTGATCTTGAACATAAAGTTGCTTTTGTGACCGGTGCGTCGAGTGGGCTGGGGCAGGGTGCCGCCAGTGTTCTTGCCACTTATGGAGTAAAAGTCGTCGCAATTGCGAGACGTGAAGAAGCGTTAAAGTCATGGTCTGACACAATCAAAGGAGAGACTGCAATTCTGGTTGCAGATTTGTCTGATCGTAAGTCGTTAAGGGATATTTCTTCTGAAGCAACGCGCCCTTTTGGTACTGCAGATATACTTATCAATGCGGCTGGCATAAATACCCGCCAACCTGCAGATGAAATGACCGATGAGCATTGGGACCTAACACAAAACCTTAATGTTGCAGCGCCATTTTTTCTTGCCAAAGCACTTGTACCAGGTATGAGAGCGAAACGTTGGGGAAGGATTATTAATTTTGCGTCCCTGCAATCCAAACGGGCGTTTGAAAACGGTATTAGCTATGGAACTTCTAAAGGCGCCGTCGAGCAAATGACCCGTGCCATGGCTGAAGCTTGGTCTCAGTATGGTATAACTGCAAATGCGATTGCACCCGGTTTCTTTCGCACAGAATTGACTGCTCCAATATTTTCTAATCCAGAGTTGACTGCACTAAATGCGGCAAAAACATGTGTTGGTCGTAATGGAGAAATATCTGATTTGGATGGGCCCATAATATTTTTTTGTTCCCCTGCCTCGAATTATGTGACTGGCCAAACTTTATTTGTTGACGGAGGATATACCGCGAAATGAAAGCTCTAGTAAATACTGCGGTGGATACTTTAGAATATAAGGATCACGTTGCGCCGGTGTCTAAATCTGGTGAGGAGTTGGTAAAAGTCGAATATTCAGGCATTTGTGGTTCTGACATGCATGCTTTCCTTGGTCATGATGTTCGACGACCTACTCCACTTATTCTTGGTCATGAGGCATCAGGCACCATTGTAGGGGGCAGGCGTGATGGCGTTTGGGTAACGATCAATCCATTAAACGGCTGTGATACCTGTTCATCATGTCGATCGGGAAGATCTAATATTTGTAATAAAAGACAAATAATTTCGATGCCACCAAGGCCTGGTGCGTTTGCAGAATTTGTGAGTATTCCTTCAAAAAACTTACTGGAAGTGCCTACTTTTGATTTTTTAAAGTTGGCGGCACTTACAGAACCTCTAGCCTGTGGTTGGCATGCCGCGCGTCTCGGGTTGCGTGCCCAAGACGCTCCTGTGTCTGATTTGAAATGTCTTGTGTTTGGTGGTGGTGCCATTGGCGTTGGTGCGGCCCTATCTTTGAGGGCAATGGGTGTACAGGACATAACTGTGGTTGAAGTGAATCCTCTACGCCTTGATACCTTAAATGGTATTTCTGGCTTCGAAGTGAGTGATGGTCGAGACCCTAAGGCTGCTGCTCCTGGTTCTGTCGATTTGATCATTGATGGAGTTGGACTTGCTTCGACGCGGGCGTCCGCATGTGAATTGGCAAAGCCTGGTGGTGTTATTGCTCATATTGGCCTGGGTTCGGGTGAAGGTGGCGTAGACGTGCGACGTTTAACCCTTCAAGAGATTACATTTATTGGTACCTACACATACACACCGCAAGACTTTTGTGATACTGGCGCCGCAATTTTTTCTGGCCAACTTGGTCCCTTGGATTGGGTTGAGACCCGTCCTTTATCTGATGGACAAGCTGCCTTCGACGATATCCGGAATGGCCGTGCTGCAGCGCCCAAAATTATTCTTGTTCCCTGAAAGGATCCTAATGTCTGTAAGTAAAAAAATAGTGAATGATTTTGTTGCTAATGGCATCGAATTCGTAACAACAGTGCCGTGTAAACAGCTTGGTGGAGTAATCGATGCAGTCGAGAAAGAACCTAGCATTTACCATATTCCCTCTAACAAAGAAGACGAGGGCATGGGCCTTTGTGCAGGAGCCTTTATGGGTGGCAAACGCCCTGCTATTATTATGCAAAATACGGCCATTGGCGTGACAATTAACACACTGGTAACTCTGACTCAATTTTACAGAATGCCTTTGCCCATGTTAATCTCGTATCGGGGTGAGCTCAAAGAACCTGTGGCGTGTCAAGCTGAGATGGCTGTTCACACCAAGGGTCTGCTAAACCAGTTAAACATCCCAACCTATCATTTTCATAGGTCTGGTGATGAGGCAGAATTGGATGCAATTCTTAAGTATACATTCATGTGCAACAAACCGGTTGCAATTCTGACTGATGCAACTTTTTGGGGAGGTTACTAAAATGATCCGTTCAGAAATAATCCGTGATATTGCACCTGTTCTTTGTGATCAGTTAGTTGTTTGCAATATTGGCTTACCGAGCCAGGAACTGCATCTAATAGATGATCAAGCAAGTAACTTCTACATGCTGGGAACCATGGGCTTGTCGTCTTCAATTGGCCTGGGTTTAGCGTTATCACAGGAAAAAACGGTCATTTCTATTGATGGTGATGGCTCCATTTTGACTAATCTGGGTACGTTGCCAACTATAGCAAATAATGTAGCAGATAATTATATTTTATTGATTATTGATAATGGCAGTTATGGATCTACTGGAGATCAACCGACATATGCTGGCAAGAAAACATCGCTTACGGCAGTTGCGCGTGCTTGTGGATGTAAAAATGTAATAGAATGCGCGGCTGAAGAAACCAGTGAAATATTGCAAACTGCTATTAATAATAAAAAAATGACTGTAATTGTTGCAAAATGTGAGAGTGGCAATATCCCAGTACCAGTGATCACTAAAGATCCAGTCGTAATTCGTGATCGCTTCATGGCCGAAGTCGCCCGAAAAGATGTTTAATTTTATATAAAGCCACTGAATGCCATAAGAAGCTGATGGCATCCCGTAGGGGAATCGAACCCCTCTTTCCAGGTTGAAAACCTGGCGTCCTAACC
>NZVF01000064.1 GCA_002698165.1 Planktomarina sp.
CGTGATAACCTTGGATCATTACTCGTCGATTGTGAGAAAATCCCGCAAGGATAGCTAGCGTTGTATCTGGATCAAATTTGTAAGTGCTATCGAGAACTGGTACCCGATCTGTTGGATCAGCAAAGCCTTTTACGATCATATCCGTGTCTATTCCAAAAACTTCGCGTACGGATATATCTTCAGTTGGATGGGTTTCTATATCCAAATTGTGGTCAGCCATTTTATTGTTCCTTTAATACGGCGATGCTCTGCGACCGTCTCGTGCAACATTCTGAGGCTAAGGGCAAGCGAAAGAGAAAAAACCGAATAGATATTTTTTATTATTTTGGTGAAGAAAATTCAATAAAAGAGAAATTACTAGTTTAACCACAATAGTTTTAATTTTTACTTATTTAAAGCTTCGGCTATCTTTTATTTGGTCCCAAGCCCACACTACTTCTCCCAGCTGCTCTTCTTGGTTTCTATCCCCACCGTTCATATCGGGATGTAGGACTTTTATTAGAGATTTGTAGGACTTTCGGATTTCTGCTTTCGTCCAATGATCCTTGGCTTCCAAGATATCTAGTGCTCGTCGTTCTGAAGCAGGTAATTTACGTGTCGCTCCGGTAATTGATTTACCGGGATTTTGAGTTGCGTTTGCTCCGAGAACTTGGTGGGGGTCGTCTACACCCAGACGTGCCCAAGCACGTTGCTCTTCAGTTGATTTAAAGGGCTTTGTTTCACGCTCCCAAACTCTGTCGCTGTCTATTTGTTTTTGGAGTTCTTCCTCCGAAGATCCGTCAAAAAAATTCCACTTTAAATTATATTCTCGTACATGTTCTTTGCAAAACCAAAAATAATCATCAAGAATATCAGGAGATTTTGGTGCTCGGTATTTAGCTGGTTCTTGGCAACCAGCATGTTCACACTGTCGGTTGGATGTTTCAAACTCGCCGGACATACCTCGGCGACCACGAGGATTATTTTTTTTTGCCGTCGAAACGGACATATCAAAACCAAATGGATCGTCTTTATTCATCACAATCATCTTTCCGACTCGGAGACCAGAGTTTAGACATGAATTGGAAAGATGTAAGGGGCTTTGATAAAAAAAATGCAAAGAATGTCAGATCAAATAGAAAAAACTCTCATTAAAAGCTTCAATCCAATCAAATTAAAGGTTTTCGATGTGTCGGAGTCTCACAGGGGCCATTCAGGATTTCAAGAAGGTGGTGAAAGCCACTTTGAGGTAGAAATTATTGCTAGCTGTTTTTTAGGCATGCGGAGGTTGGATCAACATCGCGCGATCCATAAAGCGCTTGGGCCGGATGTGATGAAAAAAATTCATGCATTAGCACTTAATGTAAGTAGTGACTAAAGTTTTAGCTTTCCAGCAACAATTTTGTTAACTACTTGGGGATTTGCCTTTCCATCCATGGCTTTCATGACTTGACCTACAAACCAACCTGCTAATTTTGGATTTTGTTTAGCTTTTTCAACTTGGGTTGGATTATGCGTTATGATTTGATCTACTGCTTTTTCAATAGCTGAGCTGTCTGTGACTTGTTTCATCCCGCGTTTTTCGACAACAACAATAGGGTCACCACCCTCAGTGTAAATTATTTCGAAAAGCTCTTTTGCAATTTTTCCAGAAATATCACCTTTGGATATCAGATCGATAATACTACCAAGTTGATTGGGCGAAACAGGACAATTTATGATGGATTTGCCATCTTTTTTCATTCTCCCAAACAATTCGTTGATCACCCAATTAGCGGCTAATTTGCCATCACGTTTCTTCGCCACCTCTTCAAAATAATCTGCGTTCTCTGTTCCAGCAGTCAGAACGCTTGCGTCATAAGAAGACAGGTCAAAATCGGACATAAACCTTGATTTTTTTGCGTCAGGTAACTCAGGTAATTTTGCGGCCAGGTCATCAATCCAATCTTGTTCTATTTCAAGAGGAAGTAGGTCAGGGCAGGGGAAATACCTATAGTCATGAGCTTCCTCTTTTGATCTCATAGAACGGGTTTCATTTTTGACTGCGTCATAGAGCCGGGTTTCTTGATTTACAGTGCCACCATCTTCCAATATGGCGATTTGACGTCGTGCTTCAAACTCAATAGCTGACTGCATAAAACGCATAGAATTCATATTTTTGATTTCACAGCGAGTTCCAAGATATTCGAAGTCTTGCGTGTTTTGATAATTTTCATAGGCGCCGGGACGGCATACGGAAACATTAACATCGGCTCTCAAGTTGCCATTTTGCATATTGCCGTCACATGTTCCTAAATATTGCATAATTTGACGCAATTTGAAAACGTAAGCGGCTGCCTCTTCGGGTCCACGAATGTCTGGACGACTAACTATTTCCATTAAAGCAACACCGGTACGGTTCAAATCGACAAACGAGTTATTAGGATCCATGTCGTGGACAGACTTTCCAGCATCTTGCTCAAGATGAATCCGTTCAATTCGAACCAAGCGAGCGGTGCCATCCTCCATTTCAACAAAAACTTCACCCTCGCCCACTATTGGGTGATATAGTTGGCTGATTTGATAGCCTTGAGGTAAGTCTGGGTAGAAGTAATTCTTACGATCAAAAGCAGATGATAAATTTATACGTGCTTTCAGACCCAGGCCGGTTCGGACCGCCTGCGCCACGCATTCCTCATTAATGACAGGCAGCATACCGGGCATTCCAGCATCGATAAAAGCGACATTTGAATTAGGCTCTGCGCCGAAGGCGGTTGATGCACCAGAAAATAATTTGGCCTTGCTGCTAACTTGCGCGTGAACNTCCAGTCCAATGACTAACTCCCAATCATNTTTCGCACCNGTAATNATTTTGGGTTTTGGTGTCTGAAATATTTGGTCTAGCATTTTAATGTCCTGAGAAATCAAATTTATGAAAGNTATAAGGCTTGNGAGATAAAGGAACAAGGTGGGAGNCAGNAGTCATTTGTAAATACCAAATTATTTGTAGAACTCTACTCGGTGAGCAAGCGGGTTAAAATTTCATTCGCATCTCGGGAAAGGTTTGACTTNTGAGCGATGNTGNTCAATGNTGATTTGATCTTANATTGGCGGNCNTCATCATATCGTTTCCAAGTTTCAAAAACTGTAATCATCCGAGCGCATAACTGAGGATTTAAATCATCTAACGCGATTAATTGGTCCACAATTAAATTATAAGCGGAGCCGTCTGGTTGATGAAAAGCAGCAGGTGTCATGGCCAGTGATCCCAATAACGCACGTAATCTATTAGGATTTTTTAAAGTAAATTCAGGGTGTTTCAATAATTTGGTAGTAAGCATTACTGCATTCTCTGGATCGCAGCTTGTGACCTGAATACTAAACCATTTATCAACGACCAGTCTTTCATGCTGCCATTGTTTGTAAAAATTAGCTATGGCTTGCTTTCCATTGCCAGTTTTTAAAAGGTTACCAAGAGCTGAGAGCTGCTGGGTCATATTATTTGCATTTTTGAACTGCTGTTGNGCCAACGTGCCATTATCTGANAGGCTGATGTANTGAAGTGCGAGATTGGTTAGAGCACGATGNCCACAATCTATCTCACTTGATGAATATTCTCCTGTGATGATATGATTATGATATACTTTCGTAAAAATATGCTGACCAGACTTTCCCATTTCNATGCGAAGCGCNTTATGGNCTTTATATATTTTAATNGGGTCTGGTACTTTCTGCAGATCTACTATGGNTTTGGCTACCTCGTCCTCGCTGGGTAAGGTACAGCAAAGCGCACGGAATGCCGGATTGAGGCTCTCATCGTCAAATAATTGCAGTAAGGCTTCGATATAAACTGTATTTGGTGCTTTGTCTTCTAGCGCCATTTTAGTTAAGCAATCTAAGCCTAAAACGCGGCTTACTTCGAACCGATTAAACATGTCAGTATCGTTTTTAAGTAAGACTATTTGCTCGGCCTCTATGCAGGAACGTTTTAGTATCACTGGTGCTGAAAATTCACGTAGTATTGAAAGAATTGGTTTTTCTTTAAATCCACTGAACGAAAAGTTCTGGGAAGTTTGATCTAAAATTAAAGTTTTGGTTGAAAGGGCCTCTGATCCATCTGGGTTTAATAGACCGATTGCGACAGGTATGACCATTGGCTGCTTCTCTGATTGACCAGGAGTCGGCGGGATCGATTGATTTAATTTAAGTGTGAAGATGCCGTTTGAAAAGCTTTCTTCGATTTCAATTTGTGGTGTTCCAGCTTGACTGTACCATAGCTTAAACTGATTGAAATCTTGATTAGTAGTATCACTAAAAACCTTTAACCAATCTTCAATAGTACATGCCTGACCATCATGCCTTTTAAAGTATAATTCGAGGGCATCTTTATAGCTTTTAGTACCAACCAAGGTTTTCATCATTCGAATTAATTCGGCACCCTTTTCATAGACCGTTGCGGTATAAAAATTATTGATCTCTACAAAGCTTTCAGGTCGGACTGGATGAGCAAGTGCCCCGCTATCTTCTCTAAATTGACGACTGCGAAGAGCTTTTACATCCTCAATTCTCCTAACANTAGCCCCTCGCATATCAGCGCTAAATTCTTGGTCCCTAAAAACTGTTAGACCCTCTTTTAAACATAACTGAAACCAGTCACGACATGTGATGCGGTTGCCAGTCCAATTATGGAAATATTCATGAGCGATTATGGCTTCAATTCTTTCAAAGTTGCTATCCACAGCGGTTTTGGCATTAGCCAATACAGCTGATGAGTTGAAAATATTAAGACCTTTGTTCTCCATTGCGCCCATGTTAAAGTCGTCAACGGCTACGATGTTAAAGACACTTAAATCGTACTCACGATTGTAGTTTTGTTCATCCCAAAGCATACTTTTTTTGAGGGACTCCATGGCAAATCCACATTTATCTTCGTCTCCTTTACGAACATAAATATTCAGATCAACCCGTTTACCTGACATTGTTGTGAAATAATCAGAATGTACTTCAAACATGCCTCCCACCAAAGCAAAAAGATATGACGGTTTTGGCCAAGGGTCCCGCCATTCTGATATTTTTTTCGTTTCTCCTAATTTCTCACCATTGGATAAGGTATGTGGCAATTCGCTGTGAATTTTAACGTCAAAAGTTGCCATCACATCTGGTCGGTCTGGGTAGTAGGTTATCCGCCTAAAGCCTTCTGGTTCACACTGCGTGCAAAACATTCCGTTCGATATATAAAGACCTGACAATGCTGTATTGGAACTTGGGTTGATCTCAACTTCGGCTTGCCAGGTAAAAGGTGTGTGTGGAACTTCACAGCTGAGGCCTGAACTAGAGAGCTCGGGTTCAACATCAGCACCATTGATTTGTGATGAAATTAGGTTGAGTTCCTCACCGTGTAAAAAAAATTTTGTTGAATGGCTTTTTGGGTTTTTCCTAAATTGAATTTTAGAGGANACTCTTGTTTTTGTNGGATGTAAAATAAATTCGAGTTCCACGTGGTCAACGAGAAAGGCAGGTGGCTGATAATCAGAAAGATAAATCATTTGTGTGTCTTGATCTTTCATGGGAGTTTCGTNCCTCTTTTNGTTGTTTCNTTCTNTAANGTTGGCTNTNATATNTGATACGCATATTTTTCTTTCTTCTGTCAAANGCAAGGTCAAATANAAATAATTTTAAAGTTAGCTTGCCTGTANAGACCNAGNAAGNTATGCGGACCTCTGACAGTAGAAAATTTTACGCTGTTTGTAGATTTGGAGCCCTAATTAAATGTTAAATCGAATTTCAGTAGCAGGGATGTCCGTTGCGGATGAGCTCTTTGATTTTATTGAGTCACAAGTTTTACCCGAACTCAGCGTAACTTCTGATCAGTTTTGGACCGGTCTGTCAAAATTAACTTCTGAATTGGGCCCAAAAAACCGTGCGTTGTTAGCAGAACGCGAAACTATGCAAGCAAAAATTGATCAATGGCATATTAACAACCGTGGCGAAAAACATGATCCGGCCAAATATCAAGCTTTTCTAACAGAAATTGGTTACATTGTGGCTGAACCAGATGAATTTGAGATCTCAACTAAAAACGTAGACCCTGAGATTGCATCTATTCCGGGCCCACAGTTGGTTGTTCCAATCATGAATGCGCGTTATGCATTAAACGCCGCCAACGCACGATGGGGGAGCCTCTATGATGCAATGTATGGCACCAATGCCATAGGTGATTTGCCACTGTCTGCGGTTTACAATGCGGCGCGTGGTAAGCGCGTTATTGCCTGGACAAAAGATTATCTTGATCGAGTTGTGCCGTTAGCTCAGGGATCACATGCTAAAGTGGACAGGTATAAAATTATTAATGATGAATTGGCACCAGCGCTAGCTTATCCAGAACAATATGTTGGTATGAACCAGAATGACAAAGGAGAATTAACCGAAATTTTTCTTCAAAAAAATGGTTTACACATAATAATTAAAGTTGATGCTCGTGGCAAAATTGGGGCAGTCGATACTGCTGATGTGAACGATATTTCTTTAGAAAGTGCAGTATCTGTCATCATGGATTGTGAGGACTCAGTCGCTGCCGTGGACGCTGCCGATAAGGTGCTTGCCTATAAAAACTGGTTGGGATTGATGCGTGGTGACCTAAAAGAGAGATTCACCAAATCGGATAAAACTTTTGACCGATTGTTAAACAATGATTTGTTTTATACAAAATCTGGAAAGAACCTGAAGTTGAAAGGTCGAGCGTTGATGCTAATTCGCAACGTGGGCCATTTGATGACTATCCCCGCTGTAATTGATCGTGATGGTTTTGAAATTGGTGAGGGTCTATTAGATGCTATTTGCACAACGTTAATTGCAATGCATGACCTAGATCAATGCAAAAGGAACTCGCTTTATGGCTCTATTTACGTAGTAAAGCCTAAAATGCATGGTCCAGCTGAAGTAGCGTTTGCAGACGAGATTTTTACCGCCGTTGAAAGAATTTTAGGCTTAGCTCAAAACACTGTAAAATTAGGAATTATGGATGAGGAGCGCCGGACGAGTGTGAATTTGAAAGCATGTATTTATGAAGCTAAACACCGAGTGGCTTTTATCAATACAGGATTTTTAGACCGGACTGGAGATGAAATTCACACGTCTATGGAGGCCGGACCTATGGTTCCTAAGGGCCAAATGAAACTTTCTCCTTGGATCAATGCCTATGAGGATCGCAATGTAGACATAGGTCTCGCATGTGGTTTTCAGGGGAAGGCTCAGATTGGCAAAGGAATGTGGGCAATGCCTGACTTGATGTCAGAAATGCTTGTGCAGAAAGTTGGTCATCCTAAGTCAGGTGCAACATGCGCATGGGTCCCCAGCCCAACCGCTGCAACTCTGCATGCCACCCATTACCATGAGGTCGATGTCCTTGAGGTACAACGAAATATTAAAGCAAAAGGTCCTCGTTGGGGCTTGAAAGAATTACTTACAATACCTTTAGCGCAAGGTAGCAACTGGTCACCTGACGAACTTATGCAGGAAGTAGAAAATAATGCACAAGGAATTTTAGGGTATGTCGTTAGATGGGTGGACAATGGTATTGGATGTTCAAAAGTTCCAGATATTCATGATGTTGGATTGATGGAGGATAGGGCTACTTGCCGGATTTCATCACAAGCTCTTGCTAATTGGCTTCACCACGGGGTTATTGATCGTGAAATGGTGATGGCAGCTATGAAAAAAATGGCTTCAGTAGTTGATGGTCAAAACGTTGATGATCCTCTTTACACACCAATGGCTCCAAATTTTGATGGTACTGCATTCTTAGCAGCTTGCGATTTGGTTTTTGATGGTCGAATTCAACCTTCCGGATATACTGAGCCGGTTTTGCACCGTCGCCGATTGGAGCTAAAAGTTTCTCAAACATAATCAAAAATTGGACTAGCAGTATTTATGATTTTGTTGCTCAAAGAAACTCTTGCAAGGAAAATATAGGCCATGGCTAGTTTAACACTCGATAATGCACAAAAAATAATTCGAGAAACTCGAAGAAAAGGCAAAGAAATGGAGCTCAGGCCTCTTTCAACAGTTGTACTGGATGCTGGTGGCCACTTGATTGCGTTCAAGTGATAAGATGGTGCTGCAGGTCTTGTTGGAGAAGGCTAATTAATTCGCAAATTGATTAGTGTTTGTGCAATTAGTGGTCTCAGGTTTTAAATTATGTCAATTAATCCATTAGATTGTTTTATGTAGGTGGCTTTTTCATTGTTCGTTAATTATGGTCGATTAAATCTTTGTTAAGGAAGTTTTATGCGGACTCGTGTAGTTGGTATCATTGGTAACCATTATTTAATAAACGGTGATTATCCAGTGCATGCTGCAGGCGATATGAATGCTTGGGCTGTGCGTGAGATTATTGGCGCCTTACCTATTATCATAGCGCCAGATGAAACTTTATCGCCAATTGATGCTATAGTGGAAACATGTGATGGCTTCATTTTCACTGGTGGACGCCCAAACGTACATCCCAAAGAATATGGAGAAGAACTAACTGATGCGCATGGCATGGTGGATGAAAAAAGAGATGGTCTGGCGCTACCTTTAATCCAAGCTTTAGTTGAACGTGGGCAACCGTTACTCGCGATATGTCGCGGTTTTCAGGAATTAAATGTTGCAATGGGTGGAAGCTTGTATCCCGAAATTCGAGAATTACCTGGTCGTGACAATCATCGCATGCCTCCCGATGGTACTTTAGCGGAGAAGTTTGCAATAAGACATGAAATTAATTTAACACCTGGCGGTAAGTTTGCTAAAATTTTTGGTGCTGATAATGTTCAAACTAATTCCTTGCATGGTCAGGGTATTAAAGATGCAGGGCCAAGAATATTCATTGATGGATACGCATCAGATGGTACTCCAGAGGCCATATACGTGAGCGATGCAAAAGGTTTTGCAATGGGCGTGCAATGGCATCCGGAATATAGTGCAAGTGATGATCCTGTTTCAAAGCCTTTGTTCGCGGCTTTTGGTGTTGCCGTTCAAGAGTGGTGTGCCACGGGATAGAAATAAGGCTATGGACAATTAGAAAGGCTAGATTAGTTGAATATTATTTAAGTCTGCAAGTGCTCTGTTATCTCAATATTATTGAAAATAATACTGGCCTTGCTCCTAGCTGCAAGGAAGATCGAGGCGCATCATAGCTCGTTTATTTCATTACTACACCAGTTGGTCGCAATGGCTTTATAATGACTTATACTCCTATTTCGTGACAAAACGCTACGTCTGATCTGTTGCGTAACACAAAAGTGCAGGATAACTGTTCTTCCAATTATTTTGGTTTTTAGTCAAATTTAGCATTGTGAGTGGGGGCATCATGAAAGGACAAAAATTGTGAAAATTGGAACCCTGAAAGAAATGTTTGTCGGTGAGCAGCGTGTCGCACTTACACCAGAAAGTGCGTCGCAAATTCAAAAGCTTGGCCATCAATGTATCATTGAAAAGGGAGCAGGTTTGGCTGCCGGTTTTAATGATGCGGAATACAAGTCTGCAGGTGTAACTATCGCTCCAAGTGCAGCGGCGTTAACAAAAGCAAGCGATAT
>NZVF01000065.1 GCA_002698165.1 Planktomarina sp.
CAAAATGGTGATGTGATAGGATGATTTTATCAACACGCCTAAAGTCAATCCCAGCCCGCATCAACTGTTGCATTGCGCCTTCACCACAATCAATCAAGATGACCTGATTTCCTCGAGTAAGCGCATGTGCCGGTTGTGCACGGTGGAGTTTAGGCACAGGTCCTCCCGCAGTTCCTAAGGTAGTGAAGCGCGTTGAAAGCGACATGGTCTATCCCCAATTTGATCTAATTATTTTTGGTTTGCCCCAATTGAATAGAGCTCAATCAAGAAGTTTTCACTAACGCTCCATAAATTAATTTTACATACGCATGCGCGGTACGTTGTTTGAATCCAATTTAAGTTCTACAATGATTGGGCCCTTACGTGAATGAATAGCTTCAATTGCAACTTCCAATTCTTTAGGGGACGTTACCTCGACGCCCTCACCACCAAGGGACTTGGCAACTTCTGCAAAACTTGGCCAATTAAATTCTGTTAGAGAAGGATCCATTTTTCGGTCCAACATTTGAATATGTTCAGCTCCGTAGGCAGAGTCGTTACAGATAATAACAATCAAATTACAGTTTGTGCGAACAGCAGTGTTGAACTCGTTCAGCCCACCCATCATGAAACCACCATCGCCAGTAAACAAAACAACAGGCCGCGCCGGGTCCCCATGTGCGGCACCAATTGCCTGCTGCATTCCCTGACCGATTGCTGCAAAATTATCACTCATATGAAAACTGTTGGGGCCTGGTACATTCAC
Organism: Planktomarina sp.; assembly: GCA_002698165.1. Lineage (GTDB taxonomy): Bacteria > Pseudomonadota > Alphaproteobacteria > Rhodobacterales > Rhodobacteraceae > Planktomarina. Next base: position 746 of record NZVF01000065.1, read on the forward strand.
ACGACACCAAACTTCAGTAATGTAACGACCTCCGTCAGTCAGCATAATCCGGTTTTCTGGAAGTGTTTCGTTCAAGCGATCCAGGGCATATTCAAAATTTATATAACCAGGAGTAGATTTCTCAGGATCACCCTTTGGATATGTAGAGATATCATGAGATGGTAATTCTTTAGAGAACCCCGTGGGAGAAATTTCGGCCTCATCTAGCCAATAAAGAATATTTTCAGCTGTCTTTCCTGCATCAGCAATTAAGACAGCATCAGGTTGGTAGAAAGCCCCAATATCAGAAGCATTATTGTTTACCTGAATGACACGTTTACCCTTAAGTAGTTCTCCTTTATCTGTCGTGAAAAAGTGCATCCAAGCACCGAACACAATCACACAATCAGCCGCCGCCATAACATCATAAGCTTCAGCAGTGCTGAGTGTGCCAAAATAACCAATATTGTTTGGGTGGCCAGCAAAGAGACCCGTACCTTTTAATGTTGTTGCGAGAGGCGCCTCCATCCTCTCGGCTAGGGCAATCAGGTTATCTTTAGCAGCAACCGCTCCCGCTCCTGCTAAAATCAGTGGCCGCTTCGCTGAAATAATCATACCAATGGCCTCTTCGTGTACCGAGCCTTCAGTGATTACAGTTGGCGCTTCATCAAACGAAAAAACAATCTTTTTATGTTCAACTTCAGCCCACATATAATCAGAGGGAATGTTGACAACGATTGGTCGCTTTTCCATACGCGCGCGATAAATCGCTTTTGCAACGTCCCGTGAAGCTGTATCTGGAGCTTGTACCTGCTCAAACCCTGCACCAGTTGCCTTAACCACCTCACGTTGGTCTATATTTTGAGGATGAAAAGGCGCAGTTACCGGAGTATCACCGCACAAAAGTATCATTGGGCAACGCGAAACTACGCCTTCCCTTAGTGCGGTTACGCAATTGGTTAGACCAGGTCCCTGAGTTACTGTCGCAACACCAACTTGATTTGTAACTTGAGTATAGGCCAGCGCCATGAGAACAGTGCCACCTTCGTGCACTGCGGGAACAAGTGTACCCCCACACTCATTCACAAAATGGTTTGCAATAAAAAGGTTGGCATCACCAACCAACCCAAACAGTGTTTCAATCTCGTGATCGCTAACTGCTTGCGCAATAGATTGGTGCATATATTGAATTTGGTCAGGCATTTATTTCCTCAGATCCATATTGGGCATAAAAAGGCATATTTGGTCAACTCGAATTGGTCCGTTTGTGCGCTACGTCGAGGGCAATTTCGTCACTCCGGGCACGTGGTTACCCACCGTTACATTCTAGACGCAGAAACTAACACCTAGGACCCTCGATCACCAGCACTAAAGAAAAACTCTAAATTAGTATTCATGCCTGTTTTAATTTTNTGACTTGGGTGTTAGGTCCACTTTTTGACACTAATAAAAACTTTGGGAGANAAAAATGTCCAGTAATGACTTCAGGCGCACGCAACTGGGCGGAAAGCAACTGCACCCATCAACTCAGATGACTGCATATGGCTATGATCCAGCTCTTTCAGAAGGAGCTGTGAAGCCACCAGTATTTCTAACCTCAACCTTTGTTTTTGAAACCGCCGAACAGGGCGCCGATTTCTTTGACGTTGTTGCAGGACGTAAACCNGCTCCCGAAGGAATGGGCGCAGGNGGTTTNGTCTACTCNCGCTTTAACCACCCTAACACCGAAATCGTTGAGGACCGCCTGGCAATCTATGACAGTGCCGAAAAAGCGCTCATCACGTCGTCAGGCATGGCAGCAATCAGCGCTGTGGCNCTAGCATATTTGCGCCCCGGTGATGCATTTGTACANTACACNCCNCTCTATGGCGGCACCGAAACGCTGTTTGGCAAGGTCNTGTCCGGTTGGAACGTTAANCCTANTCCNTTTACCGATGGTGCCAGTGCAGANGCATTACTTGATGCGCTTGAAAAGGCNNCACGCCATGGTCCTGTCAAGATGGTTTACCTTGAAACCCCAGCAAACCCAACCAATTCGTTGACGGATATCAAACTGATCCGCGAAACCGTGGATAAATGGGCCAAGACCTCTGGTCAAAAACCAATCATCGTCTGTGACAATACAATGCTGGGACCAGTATTCCAGCGGCCTATCGAGTTTGGTGCAGATATTTGTGTGTACTCGCTTACCAAATATGTGGGNGGCCATTCTGACNTGATTGCAGGTGGGGTCACTGGATCAGCTGAGATGCTAAAGCCTATTCGCCAAACACGNAGCGCTTATGGGTTCCAGCTTGATCCACATTCAAGCTGGATGCTGGCCCGATCAATGGAAACCCTCTCATTACGAATGGAACGCGCGGCCGATTCTGGCCGTAAAGTGGCTACATGGCTGGCCAAAAACGAAATGATTCCATGCGATATTCTACATCCAGAATTCACCAACGATCCAAAAGAGCGTGAAATCTATGATCGCCAGTGCAGCGGGCCAGGATCAACGTTCTCATTCGTTGTCGAAGATAATCGAGAGCTGGCATTTCGCATTTTGAACGGGCTAACACTTTTCAAACTGGCGGTATCCCTTGGCGGCACAGAGTCACTCGTGTGTCATCCAGCCTCAACAACCCATTCAGGTGTCCCACTTGAGGCGCGCAAAATGGCAGGTGTGAATGAAGGGTTGATCCGTCTATCGGTTGGCTTAGANCATCCNGAGGACCTGATCCGGGATCTGGAACAGGCCTTNGGANCTGCCATTTAGACCAGCTAACAAAAAGGCNNNCGTTNATATTGGAATTNTTTTTGNAAANCTTGNANTGTTNATNAATTTTCNAAAGNATTNNNAAANACAGNTNATATTTNGNGNGTTTNATCNANTGGACCCTCNCTTNAGTCCTGATANGCCTAAGTNCGTAACTTTTCACCTTTCGGATCAAACGGTGGCTCATNCAAGATTTTCGCTTTATGAGGTTGACCCAGCACCATGACGTCAACNTCATCCCCTGGCTCTACATCTTTTACCATGGCCAGCGCCAGCGACATGCCAACAGTATAACCATAGGTGCCCGATGTTACACGGCCGACACCCTTGCCATTTCTAAACACTGGCTCGCCCCCTGTAGCATCTGCGTTTGAGGCAGTCACTTCTTCCTCGTCAAGGTGCAGAAGTACCATCTGCTCGCGGGGNGGTTTGGCCAAAACCTCTTCCAGCGCCGCTTTGTTCAGAAAATCTTTGTCNAATTTGCATAACCGATCCATGCCTTGCTCATGTGGCCAGTATTCAGGACTNTATTCNCGCGACCAGCTCCCATAGCCTTTTTCCACCCGCATCGACATTAAAGCACGGCTGCCCACGGGTCCTGCACCAAATTCTTTACCAGCGTCCAAAAGAGCCGTGTAAAGCGCCATTTGATCAGCAGTATCGCAATGCACNTCCCAACCCAGATCCCCAGTAAAGGAAACGCGGAGCATGGCCACATCTAAACCCGCAAGCTCCAAACGTTTCGAATGCATAAAGCGAAAATCTGCGGTATTTAGCGATGTGTTAGTCAATCGCTGCAAAATGGCGCGNGATTTAGGGCCAGCTACATTAAATCCACAGACCGCNTCAGTTCGACTTTCAAAGCTAACGCCCTCTGGCATGGGTACCGCATCAAAAAACCTTTTGTGATAGCGCTCAGCCATGCCTGAGCCCAAAATCCAGTACTCATCCTCTGCCATCAATGTAACGGTNAAATCCCCCGCAAGGCCTCCACGCGCAGAGATCAATGGTGTCAGNCAGGACCGCCCCACATCAGTCGGCATTTTATTAGCAAAAACAGTATCCAACCACGCGCATGCCTCTCGTCCACGCACTATATATTTTGCAAAGTTGGANATATCGATAATACCCGCTTTTTCGCGTAGCATTTTACATTCTTTACCTACCGGCTCAAACCAGTTTTGGCGTGTAAAGCCGTTGGTATCCTGAACGCCTGACGTAGTGGCAAACCATAGTGGATGTTCCCAACCATAGTTGAGCCCCATAACTGCACCCATTTCTTTTTGCATCTCATAGATNGGACGCATGCGCACTGGGCGCCCTGCAGTGCGTTCCTCATTTGGAAAGTGAATGCTGAAACGGTGGGCATATTGATCGCCAACCCGAGATTTAGTAAATTCTTTGCTTGCCCATGCGCCAAAACGGGCCATATCCCAGGCAAACATATCATATTTTGTTTCCCCTTCGATCATCCACTCTGCCGCCAAAAGCCCCATACCACCCGACTGGCTAAAGCCAGGGATAATGCCGTTGCAGCAGAAATAATTTCTCAGCTCTGGTGCAGGGCCAAACAATACATTGCTGTCCGGTGACCAGATCATCGGTCCATTGATCACGCGTTTAATACCAGCCTCACCCACTGCAGGCACGCGGTCAATTGCCCGCATCATGTTTTCTTCAATCCGTTCAAGATCATCCTCAAATAGCTCATGTCCAAAACCAGCGGGCGTTTCACCCTCAGCCCAGAATTTCACATCACGCTCATAGGCGCCAACGAGAAGGCCTTTCCCCTCTTGACGCAAATAATATTCACCATCACGGTCCGCCACCGATGGAAGACGACGCTCCATCGCATCAATTTCGGCTATGGTTTCGGTTACAAAATACTGATGTTCCGTTGGCTGTAACGGCAACTCTAATCCTGCAAGTCGCGCCACTTCACGGCCCCAAAGACCAGCAGCGTTGACGACCCATTGGGTTTTAATATCACCCTTTGGAGTCCGCACAATCCAACTCCCATCAGGCTGAGCTTCAGTCGCGGTCACCGGAGTAAAGCGATAAATATTGGCCCCATTTTGACGAGCGCCAGCGGCATATGCAGCGGTAACACCTGAAGGATCAACGTTACCACCGTCAGGTTCCCACATAATAGTACGAATACCATCAAAATTCACTAATGGATGCAGATCTTCCGCTTCTGCACGCGTAATTTCAGAAAAATTCATTGCGTAAAGTTTGGCTTTTGCAGCCTGAAGCTTTAATTGATGCGACCGGTTTTCGGTTTGCGCAAGATACAGGGAACCAGGTTGAAAAACACCACAGCTNTGCCCAGTTTCAGTTTCNAGATCNTTATAAAGNTTCATTGTATAATGCTGAATACGGCTGATATTTGTACTGTCGTGTAGCCCNTGAATGTTNGCTGCAGCATGCCATGTTGAGCCAGACGTCAACTCATCACGCTCAAGCAGAATGACATCNCTCCATCCGAGTTTGGTAAGGTGATAGAGTATTGAACANCCAATAACTCCACCGCCNATCACCACCGCTTGGGCATGCGTTTTCATTTAATCACCCTTTCACCAAACTTCTGATGCTATGCTGTACATNTATACGGCAATACTTCTGGGAAAAATACATTGCGGCTTTAAAGACCAAACTTGTGATAACCTCAGCTCATCAAACGAGAAAATANATTTCAAAACACGCCCAAAAGCGACCAAATCTCTCCCAAGTTCTCCAGTCTTCTTGCTTTTAAATTTAAATTAGAAGTTATCAAGAAAGAGCCAGTTTTTAGCCTCAATTAATGATAATAATTAAAATTTTACCTTAAATTGCTAAAACTGACCATACCGACATCCCAACGACAACTACCAGGCATGTTGCCATAGATATGTTGATCAGCTTTTGCGTTCTATCCGGAAGGTTTAGTTCATTAAGCTTNCAACCAGCATAAAGCCAACACATGTGCACAGGAATCCAAATTGCATTCATAATAATCAGTTTTACGCCAGTTTCCACGACAAAACTATCTGGATAGAAAGCGAAGCCAGTGAAAAATGTTGTGTTCACTGCATAGACCTTTGGGTTGATGAACTGCAGTCCCATACCAGTTACAAATCCCGGCGCATTTATCTGAATAAAGCGAATTTTTGATCCAGCCAGAGCAATCCGAAAGGCGACATACCCTAAGTATCCTGCCGAAGCTAATAACAAAACCGTNCGAATAAATGGGTCATTTAAAATAATTGCGGCCAACCCAGTTATAATCAAGATGCTGACTATAAAATGTCCAACAAACAGACCTGCCAAATATCTCAAACCATGTTGCCAACCGAATGCCGCGCCGACNCCTGCTAACGATAACACTCCTGGCCCAGGCGTGATTAACATTAAAAGTGAAACAATTATAAAGGCGAGCATGGTCTATCTTTGTAATGGAATTTTACAAACATACAATTACAACCATCGAGGGGCAGATCCTGAACGTACTCATTAGACGCACCCATNGCGATGTTCANATGGCTNAAATATTANANCTCNANATCCATTGAGGCTTGCTTTATGTTAAGACTTAATTCAGNNTTTNAATTATCAAAGGCAGAANACATCGTANGTATTATTTTGTNTTCAGCNTTAAGGAATTAAAATGAGTCACGTATTTCCACGTCACACGAAGGCANGCGCGCCCACCGCGNTACATGGAGATGGATGCTANCTAGTNGATACNAATGGCAAGCGTTATCTTGACTGTGGAGATGCAGCTGTTTCTTGCTTGGGCCACTCCAATCAAGCCATTATAGCTGCCGTGAAAAATCAGGTGGAAAAGGTTGCTTTTGCGCACACCGGTTTCATGACATCCGAGCCAGCCGAAAGTCTAGCCGATCTTCTCATAGAAAAAGCGCCAGGCAATCTAGACCGGGTTTTTTTTGTTTCTGGGGGTTCAGAAGCAATNGAGAGTGCAATTAAGCTAACTCGTCAATATTACCTTGAAATCGGACAGCCTGAACGCAAACATTTAATAGCGCGTAAGCAAAGCTATCACGGCAATACACTGGGCGCACTTTCTGCTGGTGGCAACGAATGGCGGCGTGCACAATTTGCTCCACTATTGGTTGAGATGAGCCATATTGGGCCTTGTTATCAGTATATTGGTCGCGTTGATGGTGAAAGCGAGTTTGACTATGGCCAGCGGGTTGCAAACGAACTTGAGACTGAGATTTTACGTGTAGGTCCGCAGACCGTTATGGCCTTTATGGCCGAGCCAGTAGTGGGAGCTACTTTAGGTGCTGTGCCAGCAGTCAATGGGTATTTCAAACGCATCCGAGAAATATGCGATCAATACGGCATCTTACTTATATTCGATGAGGTAATGTGTGGAATGGGACGTACTGGGCATTTATTTGCCTGCGATCATGACGATGTTGCTCCTGACATTCTGTGTATTGCGAAGGGCTTGGGTGCAGGATATCAGCCCATTGGTGCAATGCTTTGTACAGACACAATTTACGCTGCAATCGAAAATGGTTCAGGTTTTTTCCAGCATGGTCATACATATCTTGGACATCCGGTCGCAACTGCTGCGGCACTCGCAGTCGTTTCTGAATTAATTAACCATGATCTGCCCAACAGAGCAGCCAGAATGGGCGAAAAAATGCATTCCGCATTATTAGCGGCCTTCAGCCAGCATCCACATATTGGGGACATTCGTGGACGAGGTCTGTTCTTTGGCATTGAAATTGTAGAAGATCGTGAAACCAAAGTCCCATTTAATCCCAATCGGGGTATTGCCAATAAAGTTAAACAAATAGCCTTTGCGGAAGGACTAATCTGTTATCCAATGTCAGGAACTCGCGACGGCAAGCATGGCGATCATATTCTTTTAGCACCACCATTCATAATAACTGACGCCCAGATTGAGGAGCTCGTTTCGCTACTAAAGAAAACTCTACAAAAAGTTTTTTGAGTTAATCTATTTGGGCTGAATGCCAAACATTTTTTACAATCATATAATTATCCAAGCCCTCAGAACCACCTTCACGACCATAACCACTTGATTTGACACCCCCAAATGGAGTTTCGGGCATGGATGCTTCAAGTGTATTTATAGAAAGGTTTCCAACCTCAACTTCGTCAATCATACGATCAATATAATCTGCACGATTAGTGAAGGCATAACCAGCAAGCCCATATGGTACAGAGTTGGCTTTCGTAATTGCATCTTCAAGAGATGACACAGAGTTGATGACTGCGATCGGGCCGAAGGGTTCCTTTTGCATAATTTGCGCCTGAGCTGGTACATTTACCAATACAGTTGGTTNAAAAAAATATCCTTTGTCGCCGTAACGTTTGCCGCCCGTGGCTAAATCTGCTCCACAAGNNACAGCGTTTTCAACCANAGCACTAATATCCGCAATACGCCGTTCATTTGCTAACGGTCCCATTTCAACACTTTTGCTCATTCCATTTCCAACAACCGTAGCGGCAGCACGATCAACATATGCCGTAGTAAATTCATCAAAAATGGTTTCATGGACAAAGAAGCGCGTAGGTGATGTACAAACTTGACCTGCATTACGCATTTTGCGGATCGCACCTTGAACCGCAGCAGCCTTAACGTCAGTGTCTTCACAAACGATAACAGGCGCATGTCCACCAAGCTCCATCAAAACTGAAGTCATATTTTCAGATGCCAAAGTTGTTAAATGGCGTCCAACCACAGTTGATCCAGTGAATGCAACCAGTCGAATGGAGTCTTTTGGAATAAGATAAGTGGAGATTTCTGATGGAACACCAAATACCAAGTTTAGGACACCCGCAGGAAGCCCAGCGTCCTCGAATGCGCGAGCAATATGGATCGCACCAGCAGGTGTTTCCTCCGCCGGTTTGAGAATGATAGAGCACCCTGATGCTAATGCTCCCGCAATTTTTCGAGCTGGCTGGCTCATTGGAAAATTCCAGGGTGAAAATGCCGCCACCACTCCAATAGGTTGATGGTGGACAGAAAATTTATGTCCTCGTGCTGCAGGAATAATGCGCCCGTAAGTGCGCATTGCCTCACCGGCATCCCATTCAAAAAATTCTGCGCCACGGATAACCTCAAGACGCGCTTGGGCCAGAGGCTTTCCATGCTCTAACGTTATTGAATGAGCAATCTCTTCAATACGGTCACGTAATAATGAAGCTGCCCTGATTATGATTTCAGATCGTTGGCGTGGAGACGTATGTCTCCAAATTTGAAACCCGTTTTCTGCAGCCGCTACTGCGTCATCAAGATCTGCTGTCGTAGCACAAGGGAGACGTCCAATTTCCTCCCCAGTGGCTGGATTCAACACTGGTAAATCACGCACCGCCTTGCGCCATTTTCCATTAATTAAAAGATTTAATTCTGGATACATTAATAAACGGCCTCTTTTCTGCAATGTTTTGATCATGCAAGACTAGGTGTCAATTCAATTGAATTTGGCAAAAACAGGTTTCAGCTATCTTAAAAGCTTAGACAGCAGTTCACCGCCAATGAATTCATGATAAAAATCAATAATTTTTACTATCCATACTTAGCAATCAAATCAAAATGGATTGTTTTATCTGATCTAGTTTGCTGATGACACTCATGGCCGCAAGGGCAGAACTACGTGGATTTTCTGGTAATGCTTGTCCACTGATTTTAAAATTAAAACTACCAAAATCACCTGACGACTGTATCTCATGGATATTTTCAGTGATATTAGGGTCCGCAATCAGTTGTACACAGGTCGCATCAAAGCCAACACCTGCCAAAGCAACAGCAGCGGCAACATTTGCATTTTTTGGATAGGCGAGTGCTGCTTCGCGTGCGGTTCCCTGAAAATGAGTTGTGGCATCTTTAAGGGCATCGAGTTCCAGTTTTGTTTCAGCAGGAGAGCCTTTCCATCCTACAGGGGGTTTGCGCCCAATATAGGCAACATTTTGTAACTGTCCGACACGAGCAGCTCGCAAACAATCAAGCGCACCAATAGCACCACTCGCAAGATGTAGTTTTGATCGGCCTTGCTTGGCAGCAGCTTCAAGAGTGGCATAGATCTCAGGATCAGCCAGAGCACCTAGCGAGACAGTTATAAGATCAATACCGCGAGATAAAATTTTGGGTCCATAGCTGGTGAGTGCTGCATGCCCTGCACAATCTAACATCACATCAATATCAGCAGGTAATTCACTTACTGATGTCACAGCGTTGGTATGGCCCGAACTTTTGTTACGAAGCAAAACAGCTCCAATCTCGTGACCCCGCAGTTCAATGGCTTTTTGAGCGTATCCCGCGATCGCACCTTTTCCAATAAGGCCAATTTTCATGAGTGCCTCCTTAGTTTCTGCACATGATACTCTAAATTAAACAAGCATTGATATAAAAATTTCATTGGCAGTCTGAGCCTTTGGTATTGGCTATTGTTTTAAAATACGTACTGTTAAACGAAGAACTAACTACCAGTCAAAGGTGACTTTAAATGAAGTATACGAAGCATGAAGCAAAGGATTACGCCCGAGAAAATATGAAGGGAATTTGGGCCGCTGCGTTAAACCCTTTTAATGACGACATGTCACTAAACGAGGCTGGGTTACGTTCAAATATTCGTCACTGGATAGATGATCTTCATATTCAAGGACTTTTCATAGCTGGAAAACAGGGTGAGTTTTTTTCAATGTCACTGGAAGAACGGAAACGAAATTTTGAAATTGCTGTTTCCGAATGCGCGGGACAAGCAGGGGTCATTGTTTCTGTTTCAGATCAAAATATGACCACCGCACTAGACTTGGCTCATCACGCGCAAAATTGCGGTGCTGACTACATTGTGCTTCACGCCCCAGTTCTAAGCTTTGTTCATGAGCGAAGCGATGTGTTATACCAATATTACAAACAATTTTGTGATGAGCTCGATATTGGCATTGCCATGTGGAGCCATCCAGACAGCGGATATTTGATGCGGCCTGAAGAATGTGCTCGCATTGCAGAACTGCCTAATATTGTAGCAATTAAATATTCTGTACCTCGTGAGATGTACGTAAAATTACATCATATGGTTGGAGACAAAATTCAAGTTTCAACTTCTCTTGAAGATGATTGGCTCGATAATATCGAAGAGTTGCAATGGCGTTTGTATTTATGTTCGTCACCACCCTATCAACTGCAAACGGCTATGGATCTGAGAATGCACGAATACACAGAACTTGCTTTTGCAGGAAAGTTTAACCAAGCTCGAAAGATAAGAGACAGTCTAAACCCGGTACGAGAAGTCATGAAGCGAACAAAACCACTAGCAAAGCCAACAGCGTTTGGAAAATATTGGCAAGACCTTTTAGGTCAGGTCGGGGGACGTGTGCGCGCGCCAATGCTAGAACTATCAACTGAAGAAAAAACTATCATTCGAGATGGTTTAGCCCAGAGTGGGTTAAAGCTTTGATTTATTCAATTCAAATATAGAAATACAAAATATTTCAGCTTTATGCACAAATTAGGTGAGCTAGCATTTTAAGGGAGGAAAATATGTCAAAATTAAAGACTTTCAATTTTCAAGCATGGATCGACGAACACCGCCATCTCTTGAAGCCACCCGTTGGAAATCAGCAGATTTGGGAAGACTCCGATCTGATGGTCACCGTAGTTGGTGGTCCAAACAAACGCACAGATTATCATGATGATCCTGTGGAAGAATTCTTCTACCAACTTGAAGGTAACATGGTTTTAAAGATCTACGACGGTGATGAATTTTACGATGTTCCAATCCGTGAGGGTGAAATCTTCTTATTGCCACCCCACGTACGTCACTCACCGCAGCGTCCCGAAGAAGGTTCTATTGGCCTCGTTATTGAACCAAAGCGCCAAATTGGTGAATTTGACGCAATCGAATGGTATTGCTTTGAATGCGGCTCATTGGTGCATCGTGCCGAAATGCAATTGGAGTCAATAGTGAGAGACCTGCCACCCGTTTATGAAAAATTCTACGCCTCTGAAAAAGACAGAACTTGTCCGCAATGTAATGCACTCCATCCAGGCAAAGAACCACCAGAAGGTTGGGTAAAAATTTGACGTTGCAACATTATTGGTTGCCTATGGCCCAATTACTCGACCGTCATCAATCCAAGTAAATTGCCTTTTGAATTGGAAAGCGGCGGCGCAGTTGTCGGTTTCCATTGAACATTTTCGATGCGATCTAAATTAAAGAAGAGAACACAATGACAGATTTCAAAGCCACAAAAGCCAGTTTCTACATCCCTGAAGGAATGACATATCTAAATGGAAACTCGCTCGGTCCAATGCCTAAAGCCTCTGAGGCCGCAATAAGTAACTTTTTGAATGACGAATGGAAAACCGAGCTTATTAAAGGCTGGAACACCAAAAACTGGTTTATGCAAACCAACACGTTGGGTGATCGCATTGCTCGGTTAATTGGTGCCAAAAATGGTACGACGGTTGTTGGAGATACTTTGTCGATTAAAGTATTTCAGGCTGTTGCTGCAGGACTTGCGATGCAACCTAATCGCAAAGTGATATTGTCAGACAATGGCAATTTTCCAAGTGACCTCTACATGGCCGAAGGATTGATTAATCTAAAAGCGGATGGATACAGCTTAAAAACACCAAACCCCGAAGATGTTATCAATCAAATAGATGACTCTGTTGCCGTCGTGATGATTACGGAGGTAGACTATCGTACCGGGCGCAAGCATGACATGGATGCGATAATCAACCGCGCCCACAAGCATGGAGCAGCTGTTGTGTGGGATCTGGCGCATTCAGCAGGCGCAATTCCCGTAAACTTGGACAAATCAAATGTCGATTTCGCGGTGGGTTGCACCTATAAATATATCAACGGTGGACCAGGTGCTCCAGCTTTTATCTACGTTGCACCCCGCTTGCATAGCACCGTTGAAATAGCGTTATCAGGTTGGTACGGTCATGCCGCACCTTTCGCATTTGATATTGGATATCGGCCAGCAGAAAACATTGAACGAATGCGGATTGGAACCCAATCCATTGCTGCCTTCTCGTTGCTGTCAGCAGCGCTTGATATTTGGGATCAAGTGGATTTAGAGGACCTCAGAGCGCGTTCTATCGAATTATCAGAATTATTCATCAACGAAGTTGCAAAACGATGCCCAGAACTGACATTAGCTAGTCCGCTTAATCCAGCAGAACGTGGCAGTCATGTATCATTTCAATTCGAACATGGTTATCCATGTATGCAAGCACTGATTGCTNCGAATGTCATTGGTGATTTCAGAGCGCCTGACATTATGCGATTTGGGATTACTCCCCTCTTTATCGACCATAGCGATATTTTGAATGCTGTAATCNCTATGGAGGACATCATTAAAAATAAAATATGGCAGGAAGAAAAATACCAAACACGGGCACTTGTGACTTAAATAGCTATTTTCCCATTATTTGCAAAAGTCACTTTTAAGCGTACAATGGAGTTAATACACAAAACGACATCCTCTAGTTTTTGGATTTTAAAATGTATAAAAAAATCATGANGCTCACTTTATTTGGNCTAGCCACTACAGCAGTNCTTGCTCACAGTGGCGTTAAAAATGAAGACGTTATGAAACGTATGAAATTGATGTCAGCAATGGCAGAAAATACAAAAGTCCTTGGACAAATGAACAAACAACAAATTCCGTTTGATGCNGACCTCGCTTCGGCCNCACTTAGAAAAATTTCNGAGCTTTCAACTGCTACNCCTGATGCTTTTAAAAGTGAGGCCATGGATCCAAAATCTAAAGCTAGTTTGAGTATTTGGGAAGAATTTGATGAATTTACGGAAATCTCCAATAAACTCGCCACAGATGCATCCATCGCGGCTGCTTCAATTTCAAACATCGAAGACATTAGACCAGCATTGATGAAAACGGTTGCAGGTTGCAAAGCTTGCCACAGNAAATATCGCAATTAATTGGTTAATTACTCCAAGATAAAGTTCTCATTAAGTATTATCACCGTTCTGGNTTTAACAACGTGTCTNCTGTACATGTTTTTCACGAGGGCAGTGACTGTAACAACAGAAGATATTAAGTTTTCCAAGGCTGACCCACTGAATGGAAAATATGTGTTTTTAGCTTCTGGATGCAGTAGCTGTCACATCGCGCAAGGCTCAACANATGAATATTCACTGGCAGGCGGTCAGGTGTTTAAAACTGCTTTTGGATCCTTTGTGGTACCCAATGTTTCTAATAGTGTTAAGGCGGGCATTGGTGGATGGAAATTTAATGATTTTTATACAGCACTTAAATTTGGGCAAAGTCCCGATGGNCAGCATTACTTTCCTGCCTTCCCATACACAGCTTACTCTCANATGGCCGATCAAGATGTTGCAGATCTATGGGCTTTTTGGAAAACGCTCCCAAGCGTTGAAACACAAACGGAAAAACATCAACTAGATTTTCCATTNAACATTCGACGCAATGTTGGATTATGGAAAATACTATATTTNGACAATGGNTATTACAGCTCAAAAAATGACCGTGCGACTTACTTAGTAGAAGCACTCGCACACTGTGCCGAATGTCACACGTCACGCGATNTTTTTGGTGGTTTACAGACTTCAAAATGGTTTAGAGGAGCAAAAAATCCAAGTGGNANAGGTAGAGTACCAAGCATTCACCCCCANGATCTAATGTGGAGTAAAGACGAAATTGTAGAATANCTTTTATCTGGATTTACNCCAGATTATGATGTCGCNGGNGGAAGCATGGCCCTCGTCGTAAAAAATACGGCGCGATTGACCAAATCTGACNGGGACTTAATTGCCGACTATCTTCTCAACCTGCCCCCTTCATAATTGCNCCTTGTATATTATTCTTTAGGANTTTTTCCAAAACAATTATTAGATTGNTTACCANCTAGGCTAAGGCTTCTAGTCAATAATTTGGTATTTAGCAGCACCCATTACCCGCTTTAGCTCAGCGCGCCCTTTGAGAGCCATATCANATGGTGNATTTGCGACGGGATCCTGCTCAGCTTCAATTACAAACCACCCACTATAACCCGTTTCAGCCAAGGCTTTTACGATCGTTTCAAAATCAAGACTACCATCACCAGGTACTGTAAATNCACCCTTGATCACTGCATCAAGAAAACTCTCTTTACTTCGATCAATCTGCGAAATTATATCCATACGCACATCTTTAGTATGAACATGGTTTATCCGTGCATGATGATTTTCGATCACNCGCANATTATNACCACCAGCAAANGCCATGTGGCCCGCATCAAACAAAAGAGGTACTGAGCTGTGTTTCATAAACAANTCTAATTCATCTTCAGTCTCAACTGCAGCCGCCATGTGATGATGGTAAGAAAGTGGCATACCCTCACGNGCAACCCAGTCTGCAAAATCAGATACCTTACGACCATAACTAGCCATTTCATTTTCAGACAGTTTTGGTTTTTGAGATAAGGGTATATTACGNTGACCCTGCACTGAGCGAGCAGTTTCTCCATAGACAATACATGGCGCTTTAGCTGATTTGAAAAAAGCAAGTTGCTCTGCAATACGGTCCTTTTCNCGCTCTATATCACCATCTAGAAGAAGTCCGGAAAACCATCCACCGCACACGGAAATACCATGTCGGTCAAGGATGGGCCCCAGTTCATCCATATTCATAGGAAAACGGCGCCCAGTTTCCATACCAGTTAATCCAGCGTCGGAAGCTTGGCGCAGACACTCCTCAAGACTTACGTCGTCAGATAATTCTTCAAGATCATCATTCCACCAAGCAATCGGNGCGATGCCAAGTTTCGCCTCNAACATACTCTAGACCCCTTGGCGTTGTTTATTTCGAAATTCTTCCTGGCCTTTTCGAGCTTCACGAACACTCTCATGATCCGATAACTCTGGCACACCAACATACCAGTCAGCGCCACCAGGGGTCCAAATATATGGATCAGACTCAATCACCAAAACTGTCGTCTTTTCTGTCGTCTGAGCCCATTCCAATGCAACCTCAAGGTCGTTCAAGCTATCACAATGACGAGCTAATGCCCCCATGGCTTCAGCGTGTTTAGCAAAATCTACGTGCAATGGATTATTTTTTTTCAGGACTCGGCTGTCTTTTAACAGATTATTAAAGCCTGGAACNCCCATACCTGTTTGCAGTCGGTTTATAACTCCAAAGCCACCATTATCGCAAACGATGACTATTATTTTATGACCTGACAAAACTGAAGAATAGATATCAGAATTCATCATCATATAGGAGCCNTCCCCGACNAGTACGATCGGGGTTCCATCGCCATCTTTAGCCATTGCATGTCCCCAAGCTCCGGCAATCTCATATCCCATACAGGAGAAACCAAACTCACAATCAAAAGTATTGGGCGATTTGACCCGCCAATTTTTTACAGTTTCGCCTGGCAGTCCTCCTGCGGCTGTTACGACCGTGTCAGTTGACTTAGCACTTTTATTAACAATTCCTACTATCTGTGAATAACTTGGAAGAATTGCGTTAGTAGACGCTTGGCATCCATCCAACATAGAATTCCAAGTGGCATAGAGTTTTTTAGCATTCTTCATGCGCAGTGGTTCACANGTCCAATTTCCGAGTGCANCATCCAGCTCTTTTAATGATTCTAACGCATCGCCTACTATTGGAAGCGCACGATGCTTTTGAGCATCAAAGCGGGCGGCATTTATATTGATAAATTTTGCATCNGGGGAAAAGGTCGTCCACGAACCAGTTGTGAAATCCTGCAATCGTGTACCAACTGCGATAACGACATCNGCAGTTTCTGCCAACTCTTTGGCAGCATCTGTGCCCTCAATTCCCATCGGTCCAACATATGCAGGGTGATCATGTAAAACAGCACCTTTACCGGCAATTGTTTCAGCCATAGGGATACCACGATCAACTGCAAACGTTGCCAAAACAGCACCTGCACCAGAATATCGCACGCCACCACCAGAAATAATTAATGGGCTTTTTGCGGTCTTGAGCAATTCCACAGCTAAAGCAACTTGATCTTGAGAAGGGCGTGGTCGTGAAATACTCCAAAGCGTTTCTTCGAAGAAAGCGTCAGGATAATCGTAAGCAATTTCTTGAATATCTTGGGGCAGAGCAATAAAAGCCGGACCACAATCAGCAGGGTCCAGCATCATTGAAAGTGCCTGTGGCAAGCTAGAAATTATTTGTGCAGGATGCGAAATTCTATCCCAAAAACGCGATACCGCCCGAAAACTGTCGTTAACTGTAGTGGATGGTGAACCAAAATGTTCAACCTGTTGAAGCACAGGGTCAGGCAATCGATTGGAGAATGTATCNCCACAGAGCAGTAAAACTGGAAGCCTGTTGGCATGTGCCACTCCCGCAGCTGTGACCATATTAGTGGCACCAGGTCCAACCGACGTAGTAGCAACCATAATCTGCCGACGTAACTTTGCCTTGGCATATCCAATTGCTGCCAACGCCATAGACTGCTCATTTTGACCTCGCCAAGTGGGCAGCTGTTCCTGTACTTGTTCCAATGCCTCAGACAAGCACGTTACGTTTCCATGNCCAAAAATTCCAAACGCACCAGCAAAAAGGGGTACTCTCNCACCATCNATTTCNGTATGCTGATTAATTAAGTAACGCACTAGCGCCTGTGCCATAGTAAGTTTAATTTTTTTCATGAAATCGAGTCTCTAATATAAACATTAATATATGGATNTTGTACAAGCATATTGACATTTCAATTAGTATTCAATGTTGCTCATTTGAAAACTANGAANCACTNAGTAATGTTAGGCGCTATTAGTGCAACTTATTATTTAATGGTGGGGGATATATGGATAAGAAAANAATTGAGTGGCCTTTTTNTTTNAAAAACNAACTCCAGATTCCATGCATCATCTTTTAGTTGCTGGAAAGCTTCATCCAACTGGGGTTGAACGACTTCGTGCCTTAGAACAAGACGGCGTTAAAATTACCTATTTGGAGGAGGCTACAGAGGACTCAATCGCAGCNCACATCACAACCGCCGATGCATTAATAATTCGTACACAACCCCTAACCGCTGAAACTATTAAAAAAGCAAAGCAGCTAAAAGTGGTTTCCCGACATGGGGTGGGATACGATACAGTGGATCTCAATACGCTGAATGATCAAAAAATTGCTCTCACAATTGTTGGGGATGTAAATTCCATCTCGGTTGCAGAGCATGCCATGATGCAGCTACTTTCTGGCGCCAAACAACTTTTACGAGCAGACCGTTCAGTACGTGAACCAGGTAAGTGGGAATGGCGCAACAANTTAGAACAGCAAGAAATTTCAGGCAAAAATTTATTAATTATTGGGTTTGGCCGCGCCGGAAAGCAACTCGCAAGGATGGCTGCTGGTTTTCAAATGAACATTCGAGCCTATGATCCGTATCTTCAAAAGAGGGGCTGGCCAGATAGCCAAATTTCCCCGATTAAAGAATTGCATGATGGTTTGAGATGGGCAGATTGTCTTTCACTGCATNTTCCCAAAGAAGATAAGCCACTGCTTGGGCCTTTAGAATTCTCAAAAATGAAACCTGGCATGNTAATTTCTAATACAGCAAGAGGGGGTATAATTTGTGAGGANTCGTTAGCGAAAGCCCTCAAAAACGGCCAGGTGCATGCGGCTGGAATTGATGTCTTGTTAAATGAGCCACCAAATGTAGATTTTGCATTGGCCAAATGTGACAATGCTCTATTGTCTCCGCACATTGCTGGTCTNACTGAAGAGGCTAGCGAACGCATGGCCATTTCTTCAATTGAAAATGCGATGAACTTTCTTAACGGGACTATAGACACAGAAATGATCGTAAACCAAAATGCTCTCAATGATTTCTAAAAGAAAACTCTCCATTGGCCTTATAGGTAGTGGCTTCATGGGCAAGGCNCATGTCTTTGGGTTCGCCACAGCACAGAAGGTTTTTAATCTACCACTAAAAATACACCTGCATACAGTAGCAGATATAAAGCAGGAGATGGCAGACAAGGCAGCCCNAGATTTTGGGTTTGATAATTCCACGTCAGACTGGCACAATCTGATTGATAACCCAGAAATTGACATAATAGATATTACGGCTCCCAATGTGCTTCACAAAGAAATGGCGCTTGCAGCTATTGCAGCTGGGAAACATGTTTATTGCGAAAAACCACTTGCNCCCTTAGCTGCAGACGCATTTGAATTAGCTAAAGCCGCCAAAGCTGCAGGTGTTAAAACACAAGTTGGATTTAACTACCTTTGCAATCCGATGTTCAGACTTGCCAGAGACATCATCAACTCAGGAGAGTTGGGTGAAATCCGTGGTTTTCGTGGCCTGCACGCTGAAGATTANATGGCAGACGCGAACGGACCTGTAACTTTTCGACACGATGCCCTTGGTGGTGGAGCACTAGCAGATCTTGGGAGCCATGTATTAGCAACAGCAGAATTTCTTTTAGGCCCTATTTCTANAGTAATGGGCGACTGTGTTACAGTTATTCCTAAACGATCAGATGGGAACGGTGGACATAAAAAAATCGAAGTAGACGATATTGGNCGCGCCTTTNTNCGTTTTGAAAATGGTGCCTCAGGGTCAATCGAGGGCAATTGGATTTCTACTGGCCGAAAAATGCAACATGATTTCGAANTTTACGGCTCGAAAGGCGCACTCAGTTTTACGCAAGAACGTTTTAATGAATTGCATTTTTATTCCACTGAAGACACATCGGGTCGCCGCGGTTTTCGCAGAATTGAAGCTGCACCAGATCATGAACCATATGGAAGCTTTTGTGTGGCACCTGGGCATCAACTTGGATTTAATGACCTTAAAGCAATTGAAATTGCAGATTTTATAAACGCTATCGCAGACGTTCAAGCTGAGCCATTTAACTTTGAGAGGGGATATCGCATTCAAACCTTAGTGGAAAAAATCAATAAATCCTCCACAGAAGGAAAGTGGCTAAAAGTTTAATTTCTAGAGTTATTTAAAAAAAATTTACGACGCCTATCAATCCAATCTAAAATTAAATCTACAATTCCAACTTAAAATTTAATTAAATGTGAAAAGATAAAGCCATAGCATTTGATGATGAGTCACATAAAAGAAACTATTGGTCATCCCAAACCTTTTTTACGACCATTCGCACCTATGGAAGTACGTTTTTCATCCAAAGAAATGTAATTGAAAAACAATCAATTTTTTATTTAAATAATTAAGAGACAAAACAAGACTATACGGGAGACGAAAAGAATGAAATTACTCACAAAATCATTAACCGCTTTGGCATTTGTGGTAGCTGGAGCTGCTATAGCTGACCCAAGCGGTACCCTGCGTGAATCACATGATTTAGGATTTGGCGAGAACTCTAGCCTAGATCCGATTTCTAAAGGTCGCGTATTTCAAATGACTGATAAACTAATGGATCGACTCGTTCGTCCTGGGCTGGACGGAAGTCCATCTGCCGATTTGGCTGAAAGCTGGTCTGCAAATGCCGATGCGACAGTATGGACATTCAACATTCGAAAGGGTGTTAAATTCCACGATGGTTCTGGCCTAGATGCTGACGACGTCTTATATTCTTTCACCCGAGTCCTAGATCCGGATATTGCTAGTCCTGCGCGTTCAGCTGTCAAAATGATTGACTCGATGAAGAAGACAGGCACTCACACCGTTGAGTTCACACTAAACACACCATTTGCTGACCTTCCATTAACACTAATGGACTACAGGCTTAGAATTCTACCAGAGGGATCTGGGGATTCTATTGCCAGCACGGGTATCGGAACAGGACCGTTCAAGCTTGAAAAGCTTGATTTTCAGGGTACTACTGTTCTTGCAGCAAACGAAGATTATTGGGCTGGTGCACCTGGCGTAGCTAAGATTGAAATTATCGCGATCCCAGAAGGTCAAGCAAGACTTCAGGCATTTATGGGCGGTCAAATTGATATTTTATTCCGAATAACAGAACAACAAAAAACTATGCTTGAGGGCTCTGATCGCTATAATGTTGCACAAATCCCTACTGGTAACTGGCGTGGCCTGATCTTCCGAACCGACGTTGAGCCCTTTAATGATCCACGGGTTAGAAAAGCCATGCGTTTGGTCGCGGACAGAGAAGCTCTTGTCCAGCTAGTCCAAGGTGGCGCGGGCAACGTAGCATGTGACTCGCCAGTAGCACCCAATGATCAGTACCGTGCGGACATCTCCTGTCCACAAGATATCGAACAAGCAAAAGCACTTCTTGCAGAAGCAGGGTTTGCCGACGGTATTGAGGTTAACGTGCACGTTGCTACCCTTGAACCCACGTGGCCAACACTAGGTATTGCCTATCAAGCACAAGCTGCCGAAGCTGGCATCCGCGTGAATGTGGTACAAACACCCTCCGACGGATATTGGAACCGGATCTGGATGAAAAAAGACGTTGCAGCAACCCGTTGGAAAGAACGCCCTGCAGATCAGGCTTTACATGAAATATACCTATCAACAGCAAAGTGGAATGAAAGCTTTTACAAGGATTTGGCCTTTGATGAACTCTTGGCATCGGCACGACGTGAGCTAAACTTTGAAAAAAGAAAAGCGCTGTACGTGCAGGCACAAGAACACTTGTTTGAAAATGCTGGAACACTTATCCCTTATACAGTTAGTATGAACATTGGATCTTCATCAAGGGTTCAAAACTTTGATGCTGCTAAAGAGGAAGCCGTTCGTTGGCATTTAGTTACGGTGGACTAATCAATTTAAAGGGCGGCCCCTGGGTCGCCCTTTACCAGTTATAAAATTCTGTAGGAAATTTGATGTTAAAAATGCTGGCCCGCAGATTATTACTGGGCTTAATCACAGTCATTATTGTATCAATTATTATTTTTTCTGGTGTTGAATTTCTGCCAGGTGATGCATGCACAGCTTTCCTGGAAAGAGATGCCTTTGGCAAACTCCTTGAGAACTGCCGAGAAAGCCTCGGATTGAACGCAGGTGCAGTACAAAGATACATTTATTGGGCCTTTGGTGTTGTGCAGGGCGACCTCGGGGTTGCGGCGAATGGATTGACAAGTATAGCAGAGCTAGTGGGTGACAGGTTAAAGAATTCACTTTTCTTGGCTGGATGTTCTCTCTCAATCGGGGTTCCACTTGCAATATTTCTTGGTGTGGTTACTGGGCTTTGGCGAGATAGACCGGTTGATCTTTTCTTTTCAACATCCGCCATTTTTGCAATGACAATTCCAGAGTTTGTTTCAGCAACAGTTTTGATACTAATTTTTTCTGTATGGTTAGGATGGTTGCCCGGGATTGTTGTCGTTTCTGCAAGTGCACCTGTTCATGAATTTTTTCCTGAAATAATTTTACCTATGATAGTTTTAGCAATGGTAATGACTGCTCATATTTTGCGGATGGTACGCTCGTCCGTAATTGATGTTATGACAAGTGATTATATTCAAATGGCAACCCTCAAAGGAACACCCTATTGGCACATGGTTTTGCATCACGTTTTGCCCAATGCATTACTACCAGCAATAAATGTAGTTGCGCTGACAATCGCATGGCTTCTTGGCGGCGTTGTAGTCATTGAGGTTGTTTTTAATTATCCAGGCCTTGGCCGAATGATGATTGAAGCAATATCTGATCGAGACCTGCCAGTAGTGCAAGCTATCGCTCTAATTGTGGCCACCGTATATGTTGGTGTAAATCTTGCCGCTGACATTACAACAATGCTCGCTAACCCAAAATTAAGAACATTGCATACGAGAAGCAAATGATCACAATGACAAATTCTAAAAATAGCCAAAAAAAACTATTTTCTGGTTTGAAAACTGTACTTTATGATATCTGTTCGAAGCCTTCTGGGGCTATCGGTTTTAGTCTTGTTTTATTTCATGTTATCCTTGCTCTCGTTAGCCCGGCGATTGTCCCCTATGACTATAAGGCGATGGATGCTGCTTCCATGCTTTCAACACCTAGTTTGGATCATTGGCTTGGAACCGACCACTTAGGTCGAGATGTGTTAACCAGAGTATTACTTGGAGGCAGGGAGGCCATATTTGTCACCGCCGTTGCAACCCCAATAGCTGTGATGTGGGGCGGGTTTATTGGGATATTTTTTGGTCTGATCGGTGGCCGGGTTGATGAATTTTTTATGCGAATTGTTGACGCGTTCTTGTCTTTACCCTGGATTTTAAAAATGCTGGTCCTTATTGTGACCTTTGGAAGTAGTATGTTTGTGCTGATGCCGACATTAGCATTTTTCTATGGAATTCCAGTCATAAGGATAGCTCGTGCCGCAACACATGACGTGGTCGCGCGTGACTTTATTTTATCTGCAAAAGCGCGAGGCCAAAAACGCATCACTATTATCATGCGTGAACTTCTACCAAATGTTTTAGACACGTTAATGGTAGAAGGTGCCATGCGCTGGTCTTGGATGTTACTAGCGTTCTCCTCTTTGTCCTTTTTGGGCTTTGGAGTATCACCCCCTACGCCGGACTGGGGACTGATGATATCCGACGCACGGGGTTTTATGTCTTTCAGACCATGGGGCGTTATCGGGCCTGTCATCGCGCTATCTACATTAATTATCGGGATCAATCTGACCGCAGATGCTTTGGCAAAAGCGTTGGGCGTCGATCGTGCACAGAAGGCGCCGGTCTAAATGCCCAAAATACCATTGATAAATATCAAAAAATTAAGTGTCGGGTTTAAATCCAAATCTGGTGAAATGTTGCCAGTTTTGAGATCAATTAATTTAAAACTCCATGCTGGCGAAAGCCTTGGTCTAGTTGGGGAAAGTGGCTCTGGGAAAAGCACTCTTGCATTAGCTGCGATGGGTTATCTGAAAAGTGGGCTGTCTCTTATGGAGGGAAACGTCTCATTTGAATACCACGATATGTTCAATCTTGATCATAAGAGATTACAGAAAATCTGGGGAAGAGAGCTTGCATTAGTTCCACAGAACTCTGGACAATCCCTTACCCCCACAATGCGGGTCGGCCAACAATTAAGGGAAGTTCTAGAATTTCATAATCTTAAAAAAGACAAAGCCATTCACCAACGCATAATTCAACTTCTGACGCAAGTTCGTTTACCAGAACCAGAAACACTTTTAACTCGCTTTCCCCATGAACTCTCAGGTGGACAACAACAGCGTGTTGCAATTGCAATAGCTTTAGCTGGCGAACCCAAAGTGCTTTTGCTTGATGAACCAACTACCGGTCTTGATGTGACAACCCAGGCTCATATTTTAGAATTACTTCGTGAGATTGCCAATAAGACTCAAATGGCTCTTTTATATGTAAGCCATGACCTCGGAGCCATTGCTCGAGTATGCGACGAGGTTTTAGTGATGTATGCAGGTCAAGCAGTTCTAAGTGGCTCAGCAAAAACTGTTTTAAGATCACCTTCACATCCCTATGCCCACGGGCTGCTAGCTTCGATACCAAAATTAAATGATCCCAGTCTACCAGATGCGTTGGAGGGTCGCCCACCAGCCCCTGGGCAGGCAAGTGCAGGATGTGCCTTTGCTGACCGCTGCTTTATAGCTGAGAATATCTGTCGAACAGAGCACCCGCCAGTCAAAAAACTATCAGACTCACAGAAAACAAGGTGCCATTTTCCCGACCTAGTTAAAAAGATAAGTTCGAATAAGGCATCTGAAAAAAAGAAATTCAACTTTAAAAATGACAGCCCCACTATTTCTATGAATGAATTGTCAATTCGATACAAAAATAAA
>NZVF01000066.1 GCA_002698165.1 Planktomarina sp.
GCGACAGATTTTAGGATAGAGGTGGTAAAAACGTCCTGGTGAGCGCCACCAATATTTTTATATACCGTTATCTCTTGGTCAGATACTCGTCCAGATACTCGTCCCTGNACAAGCTCAAATGCATCACCTAAGATGTCATCAAAGGANAGTGCACCNGAGTNNATTGGNANTGTCAGTTCGCCAACTTCATCTCGTCCNCGATCACAACAAGTATAAATTGATCCGCGNCGCATTGCGTCNTCATCTGTTTCGCGCATATCTGGCAAATATGATCCCACCAGATCAAGATGTGCGCCCGGTTTAAGNAGGGCGCCTTTAACCAGGGGCACGCGNGNCATGGTTACNCAGCTNATNATATCAGCTTNAGTAACNGCNGTATCAAGGTCAGTNNTAGCTTTGGCNTCTANGCCTTGGCNNCATAACNTGGCCGCTAAAGTTTCNGCGCGANGTTNNGTACGNTTCCAGANNNGNATNCGTGAGATNGATGGNCGTGCNGCAATATGAGCCATAGTAACATGAGAACTNAGGCCACCNGCNCCTACAATGAGAAGTTCTTNTGGNCNNGGTGGAGCTAGGAGNGNAGTNCCTAACCCGGAAATTGCTGCNGTTTTACGATAAGTCATTGCCTCNCCATCAGCCACNANTATTGGCCTACCNGTTTTTGAGTCNAACGCTGTNACAGCNCCNAGTACAGAGCCAATNGGTGGNTCACGGTCGCGGTTGCTTGGAAATACGCCGACCATCTTTACCACTATAAGTTTTCCACTTAACCAGCCTGGCATGGTGACGAACATGTTATCAGCCCCACTGGGGTCTTTGGTGTAGACAATATCGCCNTCNGGTATTTTCTTTTTGTGCATCTCTTTGAGTTCTTTTATCAGCATTTTGTAAGGAAGGAGACGGTGGACAGTTTCAGCATCAATCATCTGCATAGTGTTACTCCTTAAAATGGCATTATTTTGTGATGTAGATTAATGACTATTGCCAGTTTTTCAAAATCTTCTTTGCGTGAACTTCCTTTTATGATCAAANTNGGCTNAAACTATACGAGAACAAGGACTACTTTCTTGAGTGCCNCTTTTAAAACTACGACTGATCCNCTTCTTCAGCCTTTTAATCTGGCACATCTAAAATTGCGTAATCGGATAATGAGCACATCGCATGCCATTGGTTTTGGTGAAGANGGGATGCCTACTGACCGNTATCAACGCTANCACGAAGCCAAAGCTTNGGGTGGAATTGGGCTNACNATGTTTGGTGGTTCTACGAATGTTTCCCGCGATAGCGCGAATACATTTGGACAATTGAACGCAAGTGACGATCGGGTCATTCCCTTTTTTCAGGAATTCGCGGATCGAGTGCACAAACATGGTGCGGCGCTGATGTGTCAGCTTACGCATTTGGGTGGTCGTAGCCANTGGCGTGGTGANAATTGGTTGCCAACAATCTCACCAAGCCGCTTTCGCGAACCACTGCATCGTGGCTTTACGAAGGAGATGCAAGTTGAAGATATNGTCCGCGTTGTTAAGGATTTTGGGAACGCAGCACGGCGCTGCTATGAGGGTGGGCTAGACGGCTGCGAGTTACACATAGCTGGTCACTTAATAGGTCAATTTTGGTCTCCTGCTACAAACCAGCGNGCAGATGACTTTGGNGGTAGCNTTGAAAATCGTGCACGGTTTGGCCTAATGGTACTGGAAGAAATTCGCCGCTCTGTTNCCCANCCATTTGCNGTTGGGGTGCGNATGGTCGTGGGCGAAGGNGACAACGGAATAATGCCTGACGAAGAGTACGTGGCAATGGCCNAAATTCTTGAACGCTCAGGTNTGATTGATTTCTTTAATTTTACATATGGNCGGATTGACACCGAGGTGGGCCTTGCCCGCTATATGCCAGGTATGGCACTCGGGCTAGCTCCNCAGTTGCGNCCTGTGGCGAATTTTCGTCAGAATGTNAGTTTGCCNGTCTTTCATGCGGCACGCATTAATGACATGGCTACGGCTCGCTTTGCGGTANGTCAGGGNTATGTGGANCTTNTAGGAATGACACGTGCGCACATTGCCGATCCACNTATTGCNCGAAAGCTTGCAGATGGNGCAGAAGANACCATCCGGCCCTGNGTGGGCGCTACATATTGTTCGTGGCATGGAAGTTGTATTCACAATCCNGCCATTGGTCGTGAGGNCGTGCTACCGCATGTNATNGAAAANACTGACAANCCTAAGAAAGTAACTATTGTTGGNGCTGGTCCTGGTGGTTTGGAGGCTGCNCGGATTGCTGCAGAACGTGGCAATACTGTTACGCTNTTTGAAGCAGCGCCTCGAGCAGGTGGNCAGATATTATTAGCAGCAAAGTTGGATCTAAGGCGTGANCTCATTGGNATAGTTGATTGGCGGGTAAACGAANTGGAACGGCTAGGTGTANAAGTTTACTANAACGTCTATGCAACTCCTGATGATATAGCAGANACTAAGCCTGATATCGTTATTATNGCGACTGGAGGTGTACCTGATCAACTNGAANACNTNCCTGGTACTGANCTTGGAATTTCACTCTGGGAGGCTTTGGAANCTTNGGAGCCNCCTGAAGGAAATATNATTTTTTATGACGGAACTGGAACTGCNGCAGGTTTGAATGGNGCACANACNTTAGCNGCTGGTGGTGCGTCGCTANTTTACGTGACCCCCGATAGTACCGCGGGTGCTGAGGTGAGTTATATTGAAAGACCATTACAAATGCGTGCGTTATACAAGTCGGGAGCAANGCTNTATCCTGATNTAGTNTTAAAAAGNGTTGAACGCNATGAAAACCGGCTACGTTTNTGTCTNGAGAATAGTTATACTAGTGAGNCAATCGAGATGAGTTGNGATACTCTGATCTACGAAAATGGAACATTGCCAGNTGATGAACTCTATCTTGAGCTTATTGGTTCATCACGCAATTCTGGCCTNCCAGACCTNCAAGCTTGGGTTANGGCCCAGCCGCAACCTGAGAACCTAAGTGAGGGNTTTGATCTTTATAGGTTAGGTGATGCGACATCGTCCCGNGATATACATGCTGCAATTCTTGATGCTGCANGGTTATGNACCCGNCTTTAGNTTGGTTGNCTNNGCGCATCACTCTNNTANNNACTCCAACGTTTTAATATTTTNNAGGTTTNGAAAATAGNACTAATGGTAAAGTANANGTNNAGGNTTATAANAGACNAGNNTANAGTGGAAGTAGTGANTTTATACTGGATATATATTAGTTAAATTTCTTATANTTTTTNAGTTTNATCCACGNGNAACTATTAAAATTNGNTGTNANAATAAATTATTTAAAAATGNACTTTTCTAANAAGTGAANCCAGTGAGAGTATAAAATTGCGAAAAACTACTNATTGGAAATTTCTTAGTCCCGAAAATCTNGAAAGAGAATANAATCCCAGTTCAATGATTGGNGGTAACTACCAACCGTATATAAAAAAGTATATTNANGAGAGCCAAGNTTCAAAAAACAGCTTAAAAATNATNGAATGTAAATATGGGCCNGAACCTACAAATACCATAGATCTCTTTATACCAGACAATGCTTCAAAAAAATCACCACATCCATTAATGATTTTTATTCATGGTGGTTATTGGCAGGAGTTATCTAAAAACGAGTCTGAATTCTCGGCTATAGACTTTGTGGAGAATGATATCAGTTTTGCCGTAATTGACTATAGTTTGTGTCCGATGGTGAGCGTCAATGATATAGTAAATGAATGCTTCATGGCAATTAGATGGCTTCAAAACTCTTTTAGCAATTATAACTTTGATCCTGAAAAAATGTATATTTCGGGAAGTTCTGCTGGAGCACATCTGGCAGCTATGTGTTGTTTGAAAATCTTAGAGGAAAACGACAAAACTTTGGCAAATGTAGCTGGTGCTATTTTGGTTTCAGGCATTTATGATCTAGAGCCACTCGTAAATACTACCATAAACAATTCTATTGGATTAGACTCAAAAGCTGCAATCGCGGCCAGTCCATTATTCAAAGACCTGAAAGGTTTTCCCAACACAATTATTGCTTGGGGTGAAAATGAAACAAAAGAGTTCAAAAAGCAGAGTATGATTTTTTCTGAAACATTGTTAAATAATCAAGTGCATGTTCAAGAATTAGAAATAGTTAACCGTAATCATTTTGATATTATTCTGGATTTAGGTAAACATGATGAAGATCTAGGTGATAAGGTAATTAACATGATTAAAAATCGAATTAACTAAATGCCAAAATACAAACCAATTCATAGGCAGATCGTGGATCCATTAGGTGTAGACACATCTATTGCGCCAAGGCCGATGGTGATGGGGTCAGATGACAGCCGAAATAAAATTTCAAAGGAAACTAGTGGCGAGCCGCTTGTAAATTATTTAGGAAAAACAAATCCCTATATCGATTATCAAAGCATAGACATTCTTTTATCCCTGCAACATCCACGGAGTGATGGATACGATGAATTATGTTTTATTGTTATGGGCCAAGTTAAAGAAATGCTTTTTAAAGGGTTTCACTTTGAATTGGTTAACGCACAAATGCAAATCAGAGATGGTAACATCAATAATGCATTAGAAATTCTTACTCGTGCGATTGCTTATGCTAAATATATTGCTGACACTTGGAATGTGCTCTCCACAATTTCAACTGAAGGTTTTAGCGAATTTAGAAACAATTTGGGAACGGCCTCTGGTCAACTTTCATTTATGTACAGGCATGTTGAATTTGTATTGGGAAATAAAAGTAAAAAACTTGCTACGGCTCATAAAAATGTTGAACATGTGTGGCCAGAAATTGAAAATTCCTTAAAATCGCCCAGCCTATATGATGACGTGATTGCTTTGTTGCAACGTCGAGGGTTTAGTATAGATCAAAACATGTTAAAAAGAAACTGGGCGCAACCGTATGAGGCTAACGCTTCGGTGGAGGCAGCCTGGCTTACGATTTACAAAGAGGCATCTCTTGAAAATGATTTGTATAGTTTAGGTGAGAAATTGACGTCTTTGGACGAAAATTTTTCAATATACAGATGGCGACATTTTTTAACCGTACAAAAAATAATTGGTTATAAACCTGGCACTGGAGGTTCTGCAGGCGTCGGCTGGCTCGAAAATGTTACGGCCCATCGGTTTTTCCCAGAGTTGTGGTCAATAAGAACTAAACTATAAAAAAATTTTAATATGTTTAAATATTTTTCCTAAATCCTTTCATTCCCTGATCTTTATTTAAACCTAATTTTGAGTTTACCGGTGATAGTATTTTTCGATTATAATCAGAAAATACGTATTTCTAAGAATACCTACTTTCGATATAGACTGGCATTCTGGCTTTAAAGTCCGTTATGTTTTGCCCAAAGGTGGAGGATAAAAAATGATTGAAGTAGACTGGGCAAGGCTTAAAGCACACGAGTTAAGAAAATTAGCCAATGAGAATGCAGTGGTAATATTACCGATCGCGTCTATTGAACAACATGGCCCTCATTTGCCAGTGATGACGGATACGCGATTGGGTCAAGAAATAGCGCTACGTGCTGCGCAAAAAGCATATAGTCGTCGGGCGGTTGTAGTGGCACCTGTCGTCTGGTCAGGGCTTTCTGAACATCACATGCCCTTTGGTGGTACACTGACGTTATCGCATGATACATTTAGGCGGGTACTGCGTGACCTGATTGATGCAATTACTCGACAAGGGTTTAAAGATATTTTGATTTCAAATTCGCATGGTGGAAATATAATAGCTATGCAGCAGATCTTGGACGAGCTAACGCCAATATCTGAAGCAACTTTGGTGGCAACTACCTATGTAATGGAAGCTGGAGAGGATTTATCTAAGCATTTAGAAGATCAACCTGGAGTGATGCATGCTGGCGAGGGTGAGACCTCTATGATGCTGGTATGCGAACCGGAGTTAGTTGATACCTCTAATCTGGATAAGATTGCGAGCCCAGAAACTGAAGGAGATTTTTTATCAGTGGGACGTAGTTCATATCGGTGGCGTCCTTTTGTTCACATGACAGAAAACGGGTTAGCAGGAAACCCAGTACGCTCTAATGCGATTAAAGGAGAAAAGATGATAGAGGCGGGTGCACGAGCGATTGCGGAGTTGATACTTGATCCCAAGACCTGGGCTCCAGCAAAAGATTTAAGGTTACCTGGAACTGGTGGCGTACCTTTTTGATTGACGGATAGTGACACCTAAATATAAATTTTTTTAAATCAGTATCTTATAAATTTAGAAGTGTANGTTTGGCCATCAAGTTGAAAAGTAATGGTTGAGTGAGAATATTGCTCCTCTTGAGTTCCAACCGTTTTGACCTTTCGCGTACAGACCTTTTTTTCTTCGTACCCGACAATTCTACCGGATGTTGTACTTTTTTGGCTTTCATTGGCTAAAACTCCACCAATAACTGCCCCAACTGCAGCGCCTCCATCCTCTTTGGTAATTGCTTTCCCCATTATTCCACCAATAAGAGCACCGCTAACAAATGACCCCAGATCATCATTTCCTCCACTTTGGTTTTGAAAAATGGGCACCTCTTCNATCACNCATTTTGTNACNGGGATTTCCTCAAAGATTGTTTGNATTTTGAAGTGGTCAATAATAGTCCCGCCACTTACATTTTGTCCNAAATCTGCCGTGTAGNCGTTCGAAGTTGANTGNGATAAACATTGAGATAANTAACGACCGTAAGCAGACTCGCTGCGGCTNCCCCATTGNCCGTCAACTACTGCTCCNATAATTTGTTGAACTCTTATGATCTGNGAGAAATTAGCCCGATCNCGTGCGATATCNGCATAATTATTTTCCGCTTCATTTATGCNATCACAGTCNAGTGAATAAGCTGACGTTCCAAAAAAACTAATAATCAGAATATGAAATAANATCTTTTTCATGGTTTAGATATTCACGGTTTCNGAGCCTCTGTAAAGAGTTCATACTTANGCAGCGTCGTTTTATCACCCCATTTTAGTTTGGAGCTGTGGAGTAGTCTATACTGGGTTAGGAATATTTAGGTATTCTGAGGTTGGAATTTTCACTATTCCTTTAAGAAGCATGGCATCACGCATATCTTGTGAAAGGTCTTGGATCGCTCGTTTGACCGCATCGTAAATTTGATCCGCATTTAGAGTTAGAGAAGTTATCAAAGGTAATACAGGTGTAGTAGGTGTCGTTTGCTCCAACACTCGTAAATTCGATATAAATGCTTCGTGCCTTTCAATCAGCATCCATGTCACGGCATCAATTGCTGTTATNTCGGCTTCTCCTCTTGAAACCATTTCAGCAGATTTTACATGTCCATGTGATTTAATNCGGTTTGGGAAACGAATACCTTNAGTTGCCGCATGGTTNAGTGGCGCAGCATAGCCT
Source organism: Planktomarina sp. (assembly GCA_002698165.1). Classification (GTDB taxonomy): domain Bacteria; phylum Pseudomonadota; class Alphaproteobacteria; order Rhodobacterales; family Rhodobacteraceae; genus Planktomarina. The sequence continues at coordinate 7,390 of NZVF01000066.1, forward strand.
GATTGTGAGATTTCCATATTATAGGCTAAAACGGCTTGAGAATATTCCTTCAGTGTTGAGCGTGGATCATCTCTTCTCACCACAATTACGCTGAAATAGTGGCCTGGCGGACAATCGGGCAAATCATAAATAGGTGTACCAACCAATTGAACTTTTCCATGTAGAATATTGCGGTATGGCATCCCACAGGTTTGACTTAATACCAAATTGGGATCTAGCCAGCTGNNTATGTCTTCGGCATCCTGNGACAAGTTTATTGGGGAAGAAATACCTTTTTGGTATAAGTTTTTACGGATTAGGTCCCAAAATTGTGCAATGGTATCGTCTAATTCTGGNCGGGCATACATTGGTAAACTCGCAATCACTGGTATNTTCCCCGTCGTTATAAAGCTAACAGGTACGGACGGTTTTCCTACAACAGCAGGACGAAGTGATCGCCAGGTCTGTTTTAGAAAGAGCTTCTGTAAGAATACCTTGTAGCAGGTTGCGTTCTATTTCTTCATTTCGTGCTTTTAGACACTCTACCAGGCCATGCATAGCCCAGACGTTATTTTTGTGCTGAGTGCAGCGCGGTGCTTTATCATTTAACCCCAAATCCACGCGGTATACCTCCTCAGCTTCTTCATAGNGCCCTNGCTCCAATAAGAGCGCTCCAAGTGCGTGACGTGGGGGGTGCATCCATGGCCATGGNTCNGAATAATGCAAATTATCATAGCGCTTAACACTTTCACGCAGATATGAAAACGCAACTTCATAGTTATCTTTNTGGTATTCCATTTCGCCCAGAAGCATNTTTTCTCCAANGGCTAAAACTTTGNGTGCTGAATTATTAAAAAGTTTTCTATNNGGGGAAATNCGCTCNAGAGATTCGTAAAAATATTTTTTCTCGGNATCAGCTTTGTCGAATTGGNCTGTCACAGNAANNGCAATCGTTTTAGCGTAGTGATNCATGCTGGTNGTNACACAANATAGTTCCNCTTGTTCNGGCATNGTAACGTCAATAATTTCTTGCCATTTCCCAAAACGAACAAGCACATGCATTCTCATTGCAAAATACCCCTCCATAGTTCCNGTAATGAAGGGTTTATCTTTNAGGTCNATGACATTAGGTGGAAGNTTTTCGCAAATCTCGTCTGCGGCAGCCATGGCTGGTTTGAACTGGCCAAGCATCATGCAGGCATGANTCATCATATGNAGATCATGACATCGAGCAGTTGTATAAAAATTGTAAGGNCCAGCATANGNCAGATATTTNCGATCTGCCAAAATAGCTGCCTCACTTACAGCTTTTGCCTTTTCATAGTCGCCNGATAACACGTAGATGTGAGCNGGCATATGTTGAATATGACCCGCATCAGGACAAAGTCCAAATAATCGATCAGCGGAGCNCAANGCACGCTCNGGCTCTGGCGACATTTCTANCAGNTGAATGTGGAGATGCAAAATTGCTGGATGCTGTTCTTCANCAAGGTGGTCTGCCAAACNAATGGCATGTTCGCAGAGTTTTAAAGCATCGTNNGTGTCGGCCNCTTCAGTNGGCAATCCGGTTTTTATATTCCATAAGTTCCAAGGNGTCCGNGTCATCATTGCTTCTANACACAATGCCATTACAAATTGATTGTCTGGGAAATCANNATTCACCTGNNTCATGGCATTNGCATAGGCATAATCCCATGCNTNATATTCTGGNTNAGAAACTANGTTAGATTTTTGAACCCGCAGTGAGAGTGCGTTGATCAGAGCCCNTTCAAGTGGCGTTGCACTATCAAATAGNGCAATAGCTTTGTTCAAATAATTTCGACANAATGCAGTGCATTCTATGGCTTCTGGCTCGCTAAAATCGTTCCAAGGCATATTGTAAAAGGGACCTGCAGCGTAGGCGACCCCCCAATGCAACATTGCGCAGTTTGGGTCCTGNTNNAGTCCTTTCTTAAAGCAGGCAAGCCCTTCTTCCTGATTAAANCCGAAACACCATTTTATACCTTGGTCAAAAAATTTTTGCGCAGCGGGTACGTCTGTTCCAACCGTGAACGAACGACTACCTAAGTCAAAGGTCAGCATATCAGTTTTGACCATTTTATTATTCTCTCAGGTTTGGAAAAAGCTGTTTTATATAACACCCAGATATAATCTTTACCGCAGTCATTCTGCTGTAAGTTTCGCGATATATTTGCTTGTAAAGGCAGCATAGGTAGGTTCCGTATGGATCAGTTCACGCTGAATGATTTTATGTAGGTCGGGTAGCTTGTGGAACGGAACCGTTGGGTAGGTATGGTGTTCGGTGTGGTAAGGCATATTCCACGCGACAAACCTCACCACCCGATTAGTGAAAGTCGTACGCGTGTTTTCAAATATATTTGCCACTGTTGGGCAAAGCCCATGTTCTGCTAGAAGGTAAAAACGTAAGAAAGGTTGTCCCAGAAATAGGGGAACAATCCAGATCCAGAACAATGCTGTCGACCCAAGAAATATTGAGTAGGACAAAATCAATGTATAGGCCAAAAGGAGTAAGCGGGACTCTTTTACAATACGTGGCTTAGCCCTCGTTGGTAGAAAGTCCTCACTGCAGCTACCTATTGAATTCTTTAAGAGTGTTTTAAAATGCTCAATCCATGTTGGAATTCCGGAAATGTGCTTGACGTAACCCAACGTAGTTTTGGGTTTTTCAGTCGCTAATTCAGGGTCTTTTCCGGGAATCTGAGTAAAGCGATGATGTGCAAAGTGAAAATATTTGAACCATGTNGATGGCAAGAAAATCATAAATCCACTTACCCGCGCTGTTAGCACATTCAACCAAGCTGTTTTAAAAGGTGTTTGATGTATAGATTCATGTAAAAGTGTAAACAGAAATACGATCAAAATGCCCTGTGGTATTAGTAAAAATTGCCAGCCTGGAAACCTAAAGTAAATAACAAGACCGAACGAGATAATTAAGCCCCAGTGCAAAGAGAGGTGCATTAATCCCGGTCTATCGAGGCGTTGCGTAAGGCCCTCGCGGGTTTCATTTGAAAGGTCACTAAGATAATTTTGATGACCCGTAGTTGTCATGGTTTGCTCCCACTTAAAGCTTTCTTTCCTTTATGGCTGAAGTTAGACCATTTGGACCTTGCTCACAATAAATTTTGAGGTTTTCAATGACCGTTGGAAAACACTGTTCTTCAAATATATCGGCAAAGCCTGCAANATGGGGTGTAATNATGACATTAGGTGCTGACCATATTGGTGCTTCACGATTTAAAGGCTCGNGTTCGAAAACGTCTAGACCAGCGCCCGCAATNNCCCCAGCATGAAGNGCTTNTATTAGAGCGGCTTCATCGACACAGCTTCCTCGNGCAAGATTTAATAAAAACCCTGTTGGCTTCATAGCTGAAAGAACATTTGCGTTTATAATGTGGTACGTTTCATCCGATAACGGCACCAATACGACAAGGAAATCAGCTTTAGCCGCTGCTTTATTGAGTTCTTTGCGTGAATAAATGTGATCGACGTTTGGTGCGTTAAGGCGGCTATCAGATACGCCTGTAACCTTCATGCCAAGTGTCTTAGCATATAAAGCTAGGGTTTCGGAGATATTACCAAGTCCAAGAATGCANAGGGTTTTACCGAACAGAGCGGATTGCATCCAGCGTTCCCANCGANNAACTTTCTGTGCTTCNAACATTGTGGGTAAATTGCGTGCTAGGCTCATCATTAGCATAAGGGCGGTTTCTGATACCTGAGGGCCTTGGACGTTAACGATATTAGTGACAGGAACGTCAATTGGAAGCTCTGCCATTGTTACAAAATTATCTACGCCAGTCGTAAGTGTTTGCACCCATTCTAATTGTTTCATGGCGCCAATTAATTCAGGGGGTACATGCGGAGCAACACCAATAAAAACATGGGCTTCTGGCGCTAGTTTCATTGAATCTTCCAGTGAATAGGCGGCCTGGAACGCAAGTTCTGGGAACATTGGTGCAAGTTTAAGCATATACCCATCCGTCCACTTCGCACTTTCAGTGCTTATAATAATAGACTTTGTCATTGCAGCCTTTCTGAAAAAAATTAATGACGAGAGATCAAATGCCAAGTCAAAAACTTTTAATTGGTAATGATCGTCTTGATGTCAAAATGTTAGCAAACGATAAGCTCGAAGCAAGTAACTTATTATTGTACTATAAGGTGTAGGCCATACTTTTAGTTTGGCCTTACCTATCAAATTATTGATTTTTGTTGACGAATTTTCATTGTGTTGGACAGTGATGATTGTTTAAAAGTTATGCTCCAACAAACTAGAATTGTGATTTTGTTCAGTTTTAAGCAATTATGGACTTATTTTGTAAGATTTAGGCTAGTTAAATGGAAGATGTGGATTGCAATTATATTTTTTTTTAGAACAATTGAATTAGTAAANTGTAGGTGAAANTATTGGAATTTGATTTAAGCGCCAAAGGATTTATNAAGGCNTNACCTTTTTGGATATCCTATGCGTTAATCCCGGTTGCTTGGNTCAGTGCGNTTTTTGGTGGNTGGTTTCTCTTTTTATTGCCGTTGCTCACTTGGTTTCTTTTTTCAATTTTAGATTTTCTTTTAGGTCTTCAGAATGCAAATGAGGATCCCNTGAAAGATGATAAAAAACTTGGGCTCTATCAATTGACCACTATTCTTTGGGCTCCTATTCAATTTCTGACTATTTTCGGCATTCTATTTTTTGTAAGTTCAAAAAACCATCTTACTGGTGCTGAACAGCTTGGTTTATTTTTTGGTCTGGGTATAATTTCAGGTACGGTTGGCATTAATTATAGTCACGAGCTGATGCACCAAAGGTCTAAATTAGAAAGATGGATGGCAGATATTCTTCTTGCTTTGGTACTTTATTCGCATTTTCGGAGTGAACACCTACTGGTACATCACCGANATGTTTGTACTCCGAAAGACGCNGTAACCGCTCGGTATAATGAGTCTTTTTATAGCTATTTTCCGCGAGTTTTGTGGCAATGCTTTTTCTCTGCTATTGGTGCTGAACGAGATATGTTAAAAAGGGCTAAACGTCGGTTTTGGAGTTATAAAAATCCCTTTGTTCGGTATTTAAGCCTCCAAATCATCTTTTTAAGTTTGGCTTTCTGGATTGGAGGTTTTTGGGGACTAGGGTTATTCGNAATACAGGCCTTTGTTGCTGTTTGGCAGTTGGAGTTAATAGATTATATCGAGCATTATGGACTAACACGTAGATACTTAGGCAACAGTAAATATGAACAGGTGTTTCCAAGGCACTCTTGGAATGCAGCGCATATGGCATCTAATTGGTTGTTAATTAATCTGCAGCGCCANTCNGATCATCACTTTAAGCCTGATAGACCTTTCCCATTATTGCAAACCTACTCGGANGAGCTCGCACCACAATTNCCATTTAGTTACCCAATCATGACTGTTATTGCGATGATGCCTCCCATATTTAAAAAAACAATGAACCCGCGAGTTAAGGAATGGCGACTATTTCACTATCCAGACATTGATGATTGGACGCTTTATGAATCTACTGAAAAACTGGTATTTTGANATATAAAATAAGCTTTTATGGGTATACTCAAACATAGACATTGTTTGCAAAATAAAATTTGAAAAGCCTTAACTAATTTTTGGGATATTTANGATGCGAAGTAGAAAAATTGTTCATGTTGTGTCTTGTCATGCAGAAGGCGAAGTTGGTGACGTTATTGTTGGNGGAGTTGCACCACCACCTGGTGAGACTCTGTGGGAGCANCGGACATGGATTGCTAATGATNAAANCTTACGCAATTTNATGCTTAACGAACCACGTGGTGGCGTATTTCGTCACGTCAACCTGCTCGTTCCACCAATAAACCCTGAAGCTCAAATGGGCTGGATAATAATGGAGCCAGAAGATACCCCTCCTATGTCTGGCTCTAACTCAATATGCGTCGCTACAGTTTTATTGGACAGTGGCATCATACCAATGACCGAGCCTGTCACAAAGATGACACTTGAGGCGCCGGGTGGTCTTGTTCGGGTGATTGCCGAATGTGAGAATGGGAAAGCTGAACGGATTACAGTACGAAACTTACCTTCTTTTGTAAGTGAGTTAGGTATGCAGTTAAAGGTTCCTGAATTGGGACTAATTACTGTTGATACTGCATTTGGTGGAGATAGTTTTGTTGTGGTGGATGCCGCAACCCTTGGATTTGAATTAATTGCGTCTGAGGCAAAGAAACTAGCGGATTTAGGTGTGGCCATTACTAATTTGGCCAACCAACAACTTTCCTTCAGGCATCCAACTAACGAAGATTGGAAGCACTTCTCCTTTTGCCTTTTCGCTGGGCCTATTACGCGTGAAGGCAGCCATATTACTACATCCCATGCCGTTGCTATTCAGCCGGGTAAGATCGATCGCTCTCCAACGGGAACAGCCGTTTCTGCTCGAATGGCTCTATTGCACGCACGTGGTGAGATGCAGATAGGTGAAACTTTTACTGCCCGCTCTATAATCGACTCGGAATTTCATGGGCGAATTGCTGAAACTATGGTGTTAGGTGATATTCCGGCAATCATACCTGAAATTACAGGCAGTGCTTGGATCACNGGGACACATCAATATATGCTNGACCCAGNTGATCCTTGGCCGGAAGGTTACCGNCTGAGTGATACCTGGCCCAAATCAAAGATGCTCTGATACCNCTATCTTAAATTTATTAAAACGTTATCTTTAATTTTGACTTNAGCTNAATAGCNTTTTTAANTGGATGAACTCTTGNNGAANTAGCTGAATCTTAGNGCAGAGCAGGCGTAGAGGTAACTTTTTTAAAGAACTGNAAANCATGCTTGAANNTGTTCATGCACGTAAAAATTNAATATTTTNTGGCNTAAACNANNCTCAAACAATNTAGCACGTAGNTNTATNTAAGGTTACATCATCATTGATGGTAAAAATAGAGACAGGGCAGGGATCGTAGTTAGCAATATCAATCTAATAATATCTGCNACCCAAAAAGGNGTCACGCCNTTAAAAATTGTNGAAACCGANACATCNCGAATGACGCCCTTCAAAACNAATACGTTNAGNCCGATNGGNGGNGTTATCANGCTTATTTCTGTNACNACNACAACTAATATGCCNAACCATATTAGGTCAAAACCTAATTGGTNNACTANAGGTGCAAATATNGGAACGGTCAATAAAATCATNGACATAGANTCGAATACGCAACCCAAAAGAAGATAAATTAACAAAATAATGAAAATGACNGCGATGCCGGATAATTCAAATGAATTAATAATGCCCATTAACACATCAGGCAAACCNGCCCGATTTAAAAAATTGGAAAACATAGAGGCACCNAACAACAGTGCAAACAACTTTGCTGCCAATAACGCAGCCTCTCTTCCAACATCAAANAATATTTTNCGGTTTAAGGCNCCTTTGAGGTATGTAATCAGTAGAGCACCNGCTGCNCCCATTCCAGCAGCTTCNGTTGCAGAGAATAATCCAATGTAGATGCCACCAATAACGAAAATGAANAGAGCTAAAGTAGTCCAAACATCTTTGAGTGCTAAAAGTCTTTCTCTCCAACCGGTACGTTCACCGGCTGGTCCAAGTGTTGCATTTCTTGNTACAACAAACTTTACCGCCAAAGTATAGAATAATATTCCAATAAACCCTGGAATGAAACCAGCCATGAATAACTTTCCGATCGATTGTTCTGTCAGTAAGCCATAGATTACTAAAATTACACTGGGCGGAATGAGAATTCCTAAAGTACCTCCAGCAGCTATTGACGCTGTCGCCAAAGAATCTGCGTATTTATATCGTCGCATTTCAGGCATAGCGACTTTAGACATCGTGGCAGCCGTTGCGATGGANGAACCTGAAATAGCAGAGAACATTCCACAGGCTACGACTGTAGACATAGCCAATCCACCCTTTTTGTCTCCAAGAAAAGCATATGCAGCGCGGTAAAGCTGCTTTGCCATGCCACCTTTTTCAACGAGCAATCCCATTAAGATAAAAAGAGGTAGTACAGATAATGAGTAAGACTGCCCTAAATCCATAACTAGACGGCCTAAATTTGAGATAGCTGCCCTATAGCCTGATATCTCTCCGAACCCTATTACCCCAACCAATCCCATTGCCAAGGCCAACGGAAACCGAAGAAATGCTAGGATTAAAATGGCCGCAAAGCCAATTAAAGAAACTGATAATGGATCCATTAGTTAGCCTGTACTGTTTCTTCGGCGCTTAAGCCTGGCTTTAAGGCCACTAAAAGCAGGCGAAGCCCTATTAAAAGTGAAGTAAAGAATAATGATAACGCTATAAAGGTTTCTACAACGAACCTTGGTGCAAACTCACTGGATCCATAAGAGATGAATGAGGGCATCAAAATATACTCATAAGTGTCGCCATCTTCCAAAGATCGCATCGCATAAAACATTGTTTTATCTGCCACAATCCAAAGACTATAAGCAGAAACAGTTAAAAAGATCATACTTAAAGCCCAGCCTAAATAGCCTTTTTGAAATATTGGAAATAAGTCTACCACAATGTGTTCATGCCGAAAAAACATTACTGGCAACGACAAAAATATTACGCCTGCCATACTTACTTGTACTAATTCACTCCCTGAATAGAGTGGCGCATTAAAAAAGTACCGACCAACCACATCATAGCAAGTGATTAACATCATTCCAAACAACACTAATGCAGCTAAGCTTGAAATGAAACGACTAACCCAGNGGGCTAGCCGTTCCACAGTATTTATCAATAAAAGCATAGTTTATTANTACAACCTTAGTTTCCAGACTCTANACCGACTTGNTCTATAAAGTAGGCAAGAGCTGCAGCACCATCGACNCCTTTAGAAGACACTTTGTCCAAAACGTCAGTTGTGACACCTGCTGTTGCATTTTTATAGAAAGCACGTTCGGCATCACTTGCGATGGTTAANTCATGGCCAGATGAAGCTGCCGCTGCTGCGCCAACACTATCCGCATCATCCCAGAACCAACCGACGGTTCGCGCTAGATCAACGCCACGCATATCATCAACACAACCACGTTGTTTTGCATCTAGGTCGTTNTAAGTATCGCTGTTCATAATNAAACCAAATGCGGTTGTGTACATACCATCCGGGTTGTGAAGAGAATATTTGGCAAGCTCTGCGATTTTAAATGCATGCATTGTCTCGAAGGGGAAGAAAACCCCATCGGCAACACCACCTGAAATTATCTCATAAACTTTTGGTGCGGGTGCACCAACACCGGCAACTCCTAATGCTGTTCCAATGGCATTTGCTACACCGCCACCAATCCGCATTTTAACGCCTTCTAACTCTTTGTAAGACGTTACTTTTTTTACTGTATTAGCCATTCCAGGCCCGTGAGTATAATTGGCTAATATTTCTACACCCTTCGCTTCGCCTGCAGCTTCAAAAAATTTCTCATGCGTTTTTTGAAAAGCTACAGATTTTTGACGGGCGTTTCCGGGTATACCCGGAAGCTCGGCAATCATTGTATTTACAAATTTGCCAGGAGTATATCCATAGACGATCCAAGACATATCGGCGACACCATCACGGACGGTATCATACATGGCTGGTGGAGGCGCCATACCATATTCTACTTTTAAACTTAACGAACCATCTGTACAGCTTTTAAGCTGACTGCTCATCCACGGAAATACNTTTTCATTCATTGTGTGAAATGGAGCAGCCCATGAAGCCACTGTTAAAACTTTTTCAGCCGATGCTGACCCTGCGGCGAAACCAACACTGGTGGCTAAAGCTCCTAGGCCAATTATTAACTTATTGAATTTCATATTCATCCCCTTTTTATTTTTGCGATTTGAAAGCGCATTACTTTGCATAGTACTAAATTGAGTTCTGCACAATTATATAAGACTTGCCAGACCAAATTTTATAAAAAAATAAAAACTTATGTTCAGAAGCTAAATAAGAGATAAATTATTAGGCAACTCACAAAGTTTTAAAACTTTATATGGGCTCCTTTTAGATTTCCCGCCTTAAACGTGTTTGAAGAGTAGCAATTCGATCTCGAATGATTGCCCGAACATTTCCACACCGTTGCGGATCTGATAAGGTTTCATACAAATTCTTTGTTGGCAGCGTGCGACGTTTCCAAGACAGGCTTTTTAAAATTGTTTGTGCTGGTGCTGGCAATACATCTGGAACTGGATACTCATTCAAAGTGGCCCAAACACCAGCCCACAGTCGTCCAACTGTCCATGGGTTATAACCTCCACCACCAAGCACTAAGAACCGCGAAGATATTTTTTTTAATTCTGAAACGGTCCGCCAATGTGCATTATTTGACAGTGCTAAACCAGACAGTGGATCTTCGAGAACAGCATCGGCGCCGCATTGTAGCACGATAGCCTCCGGTCTATGTTTTATGACGGCTGGCAGAATTAATTTCTCAAGAACTGCATAAAATTCAGTGTCATTTGTATTTTTTGGCAATGGAATATTTAGAGCAACTCCGCCTGCGTTGTCCTCTATTGCACCACTAAATGGCCAGCGTCTTTCCTCATGTGTGGAAACTAGTAGTATACCGGAAACGCCAGCAAAAGCCTCTTCAACGCCGTCACAATGGTGCGCATCAATATCTACATAAGCAATTCGTTCTAAGCCTTGGTTGAAAAGTGCTTTTATAGCTAAAACAGGGTCATTTAAATAACAGAATCCATTTGCGCGGGCGGGCATACCATGGTGAGTTCCACCTCCGGGGTTGTATGCGATACCTCCATTTTTTATAAGATCTGTCGCCAGTAGGCTACCGCCAGCTGCGGTCGCTGGGCGTCGAAACATTTCAGGAAAGACAGGATTTGAAACAGTCCCAATGTTATAAAGCAATCGATCTTTTTCTGTGACCTTTAAGCTATGCTCTGCTGACTGAAGCGCCTCAAGATAATGTGGAGTATGAAAAACTCTTAAAGATTTTATCTTTGCCTGTGGGCTGTTACGATACTGCGCTCTTGGTAACCAACCAAGGGCATTACATAGGTCTATCACAGTTGGAACTCGTGGAATCGACAAAGGATGGTTGATGCCATAACTTGATCCACGGTAGATCTCAGATCCAATAAATATTGGTTTAGACGCTTGTTCCATGTTAACTAAATTGTTCCCAATAAAATTGATTACGTTTAAAATTTACTAGCTGCATGTAAATTCTTATTAGCTGTCCGATTAAATGGCTTTAAGTAAAGTAGGGATTTAAAAGTTGATTAACTTTTTTAAATAAACTGTCTTTTCAATTAGTGGTATGCTTGCAGAGATGAAGTTTTACATTTTGAAACCACTTGTTTTTCAAACCTGACAGAATTTGCATCAACCATTTTAATTGTCCATGTAACCAAACTCTTTAATCCATGGCCTAGCTTGTTCGAGATATTTATTTAAATATTTCTCGTATTTTAACCATCTATATTTTGCTGTTTTGTAAATAGGCTGTACAACTTGAGAATAGCTGGGAGTATTAATTTTTCCTCTTTTAATTGCTGTTTTCTGATAGTTTTTCATTTGAGGTTCCCATGCTAAGTTCAAAAACTTCAGGAGTCCTGTGGTTTCCTCAGTTAAATTTTCTAATAGATCTTCGTACTTTATCAAATGAACGTTTAAATTATAGTCAATCCAAGATTTTTTAAAAGTTTCCATACCCAGGCAATATAAATCGACTGTTTTTTCTAGGTCAGCCATTACGGCCATTGCAGGGTTAAGTTTAAAATTCTGCATCCAACAACTCAAGATTGTATCCATTGGATGCCTGAGTGCTAAAATAAATTTGGCTCTAGGGTAAAGATTTTTAATTAAGGGAGTCTTCAGCAAATTAAGGGGTAATTTGTCAATAATGACTGATCCAGAATTCACATCGTTAAGGTGTTTACTTAATTCCTCGCGATAAGCTTTTCTAGCTCCAGCTACTATTTCCAGAGGAACTAATTGATTTACAATATCGGAACTAAAATTTTCATAAATGAATGTTTGAGCTACCTTGGTCGTTGGTTGCTCCTCTACTACTTCAATAGAAGAATGCGATCTTAGTATTGTGTCGAGAAGGGTGGTGCCTGATCGGGGAAAGCCAACAAGAAATACAGGATCAGAGTCAGGTATTTCTGTTTGGTAATTCAAAAAATTTGGTATTGGTCTAGAATTCAACTTNGAGAGTTGATCTTTTGCNTNTTGAATNTAGNTGTCAGGATCACANCGNAAATATTCANTGGACTCTTTCNCCAACGCGTTCATCTTTGANAANCTANTATATGCNTTGTCAAANTCTTNTAATGCTTCGAAACACTGCGCTTCNANNTTAANAAATTCTTTCTTNAGNTCATCTGNTAATCTGCTAANTTCAATCGTTTCTATANCTTTTGAAGCTTTTTNAAATTGNTTGTTTCGCNTTAACANTTTTGCTTGAANAAATTGAATGNNAGGTGGTAANNTTTTGCAGGCATTTGCTGCATTTTGTAACCATACTTNAAGNTGNTCCAANTCATTCCAANTTTCNAGTNCTCGTGCCCCATTTGACCANGCGTCAGAATAGTCTGGGTTTANTTCTAGAGTTTTANTNTAAGCATTNAGCGAGTCTTTGAGTTTGCCNTGTTTTTCNAGAGNGGAAGCCATGTTNAAATAAGCATCCGCATAANCCGGTTTTAAAGATATTGATTTACGATAAGAAATNACAGCTTGTTCNAGCTCNCCNTNTTCTTCNAACGTTGANGCNATGTTGTAATAAGCTTCCGCATAATCGGGTTTGATCGATATTGCCTTTTTAAAAGCCTTNATAGCTTCTTCNAGTTTGCCCTGTTTTTGTAAAGTNGCGGCNACNTTATTGTAAGCTTCCACGTGTTGAGGNCTTAGNGATATAACNTTTTTNAAGGCTACAACTGCGTCTTCGAGTTTGCCTTGTTCACGAAGTGCAAAGGCTAGGTTGTAGTGNGCGTCAATATAGTTTGGTTCGATCGATATTGCTTTTTTGTATGATTTTGCAGCTCCAGCAAAGTCCTCTAAACCTGCATATGCGGCGCCAAAAATGTTTAATACGACTATTGAATTTGGAAAGTGATTTAATAAACCCTGAGCAATGTCTATAACTTTCTTAAATTGCCCTTGTCCGTAAAGCTGAACTAAAAAATTTAATTGCTCCTGCTGTGGCTCTTGAATGTTTTTTATTTTGCCCTGTGGCCTGTTTGTTAGAGCTTTTATTCCTTCCATAGCTTTTTTATTTTTTGGAAATTTTGCTAAAATATCTGAATATACATTTCTAGCATCTTCAAAAGAGCCCTCTTTTAACTTTTTCTTTGCTAGTCTCTGGGCCTGATCGAGGGCCAAATTGTTGAGGATATTAGAGTGATTTTTGTTGGTATTATTCATAAATCAATCCGTAACATTATTTTTTTTGATTGGTAACATATTAACTCTCTTAATCAAATGTACCAAATTACGTATCCAATCATTTACCCAACCTCATGGTTCGCCTGGTTTGCTAACGCTGACTATTTTCGAAATTTTTAGATTGCCAAACTTCTGCCTCACTGCGAGGTAAAGGGGCATTTCCAAGGATCGCATCACTTAACTTTTCTGCAATCATTATCGTTGGAGCATTGGTATTTCCGTTGGTCACCGAAGGCATTATTGATGCATCGACTACCCGAAGCCCATGTAGACCATGAACGCAACCCTCGGTATCCACAACTGCTCCTTTGTCATTTTTGGAACCCATTCGCGCTGTTCCTGACAGGTGCCACTGCGTATAAGTGTGGCTATTGAGGCTGTCATCAAGCTCAGTATTACTTTGAACAGTCTGGCCTGGAAAAATCTCCTCTCCACACAGATCTGAGAAGGCAGGCTGTTCTACAAGTTCACGAATTAAACGAATGCCTTTACGCATCAATACGCGATCGCGTGGATCTTTGAGATAATTAACGAGAATACGTGGTGGCGAGCCTGGATTATTGTCCCTAAGTTCAACATGACCTCGACTTGAGGGTCGCATTAGGCCGACATGAACCTGGAATGCGTGTTCTTGTAGAGGTGCCCAAGTTTGATCATTTACAGCAATTGGTGAAATACAAAATTGGAGGTCAGGGTACGTTACACCTTTGTCAGACCTAATACACGCAGCGGAGTCAAAAAGGTTTGAGGTACAGACGCCTCGGCGCGTCAACAACCATTGAACGCCCGCCTTAAGTTTACCCAGTGGTTTAGTTTTTGGCCAAAAAGACACTGGTTTCTTACATTTATATTTAAGAACAAAGTCTGGATGGTCGTTGAGGTTTTGGCCAATGCCAGGTATATTTTTGATCAAGCCTACGTCGTTCTCTTTCAGATGATTGGCCGGACCCACGCCTGAGAGCATTAGAAGGTGAGGCGTTCCAATAGCACCGGCACTTAAGATAATTTCTTTAGTTGCCTCAACTCTTTTTGTTTCGCCCTTTTTAGTTTTGTAGAGAACGCTTTTAGCGCAAAATTCTTCGAATATTATACGTTGCACGTGTGTATTGGTTTGAATGTTAAGATTTTGTCGATGGCGAGCTGGATCCAGGTACGCGCGTGCCGTGCTCCATCTCTCTCCTTTGAAAACAGTACGATCAAATCCCCCGAAACCTTCTTGGCGGTATCCGCTTAGGTCATTGCTCTCGGGGTAGCCTGCCTCTTTTCCTGCTCGGAGAAATGCTTGTGAAAGTTCATCTTCCGGGATTGAGCGATGCACATGCAGCGGACCATCTCGTCCACGAAATTCGTCTGTTCCCGCTTGATAGCTTTCCATTTTCTTAAAATAGGGTAATACATCTGCATACCCCCAACCGGTACATCCAGATTGTTGCCAGCCATCAAAATCAAGTGCATGACCACGGATGAAAACTAGCCCATTAATTGAGGACGAACCTCCAATCGTCTTACCGCGATCATGTTTAAGAGTGCGATTATTTAATTCTGGTTCGGGTTCTCCTTGAAATGCCCAATTATGTTTGTTGCTGGTGAGATTCGATAAAATTGCCGCTGGGATTTTCAAAGAAAGAGCCGTATTATTTGGTCCGGCTTCTAAGAGTAAAACTTTATTACTGTTATAGCTCGATATACGATTGGCCAATACGCATCCTGCCGAACCTGCACCAATAATAATATAATCGAATTTCATTTTCACCCTTTTCAATATCCGAGTATGTGCTGTTTATCTAAGTAGTTAAACGCCATTTGAACTTCTATTTTTTATGTTAGCGATAATTTTACCTTTTGACAATAAACTTACCAATGGTTAGTATTTTTTAATAATTATTGATTTTTGGAGACTAGATTAGAACTCTCGTTCTAAACATATTAATATGATAATTTCGCTTGAAAACCGAGCCAAGTTGGCATGCCTTTATGCAGGCGCCGTTTGGGGATTATTTTGGATCCCTCTGCGCTCGCTAGAGAATGCTGGTTTGCAAGGACTTTGGGTTTTGGTGGTGTACTTTGCTGTGCCCACACTTTGCCTACTTCCTATTGGAATTTGGCGATGGAAACATTTCAAGACTGGTGGGCTTCAGCTGCAGATTACAGCCATGCTGTCGGGCTCAGCGTTATTGTTGTACACGATGTCAATCGTTTATACTGATGTCGTTCGGGCAATATTATTGTTTTACTTGACTCCCATCTGGGGAACGATTTTAGCACGTGCCTTCTTAAAGGATGCCATAACGCCACAGCGCATTTTTGCAATGGCAGTAGCATTTGCTGGTGCGCTTACAATATTTGGTTTGGGTCTTCAGTTTCCAGTACCCCAAAATGTAGGAGACTGGATGGGGGTTGGCGCCGGAATGCTATGGGCAACAGCTAGCCTACGAATAAATATCTATAAAGATTATTCAGCTACCGAAATGACGCTAGGCTTCTTTTTTTGGTCGTTGATTTTTTCGATTATAGCGGCGCTGATTTTTGTCCCGTCCTATATTCCTTCTCTCGCGCAAATACTTCCAGCGCTGCCATTACTAACTATCTTTATAGTTTTGCTTATTTTACCTGGCACTTATGCCTCCCTTTGGGGACCAAAGTTTCTAAGTCCAGGCGTGGTCGGGTTGTTGTTTATGACAGAAATTGTGGTTGGGTCAATTTCAGTGGCACTGCTGTCTGCAGAACCTTTTGGCATTCGCGAAGTAATTGGAATTTTATTGATTACATGTGCCAGTTTAATAGAACCAATCGCAGGTCTAGCTAAAAGATCAGAAAAGTTAATTTGATTTATTGTATAGCGAAACTAATTCAAACGGCCCTATAAGACCGTTCTTTAAATGCCTTTGAACCAAGTACTATTTTTGCAATTCTTTCAATTTTTTTGCGAGCTTTATGGTGTTTCACGGCACTAACTTCGTCAAAAGGAACAAGCTTGGAAAGTGCAAATTCCATATCTGAAGTAGCCGTACTACTTTTAATCGGTTCAGCTGAAAGGCCGCCACGCATCCAAAGACCATCAATCAAAAGGCCTAATTGTTTAGATGCAGCCTTGGCGTCTTCAGGGTTTAACAAGTGTTTCAATTCATGCCTAAAATTGCTGCCAATCCTACTGGTATTTGCAATTTGAATACGTTGGCACTCGTGGTTGTGTGGAACTTCTGAAATTAGTGATACCCAAGCTTGGCACACTCTGTGGTTAAAAATTGACTCAAAAAAGTTTGCCACAATTATAGCCCATAAGCGCTCATAGGGAGTTTCGGCATATTTATATAATTCTATAACAGATTCACTCAGTAGGGAGTTTGATCTACGAAATACCGCTGCAAGTAATGCACTTTTATCCTTAAAATGGTGAAGTACTACACCTTTTGAAAGACCTGCTTTATCACCTACTTTGTCTAGAGTTGTTCTACGCAATCCATATTCAATAACAGCTTCAAAGGCTGCTACCGATAGTTCTGCCCGTCTAATATTTCTTATTGAACTGGATCGCATTTGACTTGCACCTAATTACTAATAGAGGCTCAAATATTGTTACGCAAAAAGAGTTGAAAGTCCATTAATCAACCGTTGACTCAAAAAACTTCCTAATGGTAAGTATTTTTTACTATAAAATAAACCAAATAAAAAGCTAAATTTGATTAAGGCTCTGGTGTATTGAAAGCTTGCAAGTTCAAGCAATACGGCGTGAACAGCTAGGGTTAGATACCTCGGCATGAAAAGTAAAAATCTGATCGAAGGATGGCAGAGGACACGATATGAGTGCCACTAATAGGCTTCCTTTGACCAGTTCTCACTGGGGCACGTATCGCGCAAAAGTTCATAATGGCCGTGTCGAGGAGTTGTTAGACTTTGAACGGGACGCTGATCCCTCAGCAATAGGGTCAGGTATTATTGATGTTCAGGATGGCCCGACACGCATTGATGCGCCAATGGTTCGTAAAAGCTGGTTGGACGGTGGCCCTGGTTGTCAGTCTGAACTGCGTGGTGTCGATCCGTTTGTTGAAGTAAGTTGGGATACGGCTTATAGATTGGTGTCTTGTGAACTCGAGCGGGTTCGTACACGACATGGCAATCAATCTATTTTTGGTGGCTCCTATGGCTGGGCTAGTGCTGGAAGGTTTCATCACGCGCAAAGTCAATTGCATCGGTTTTTGAATTGTATAGGTGGCTATACTCGGTCAAAATTTACTTATAGCTTTGCTGCTGCTGAAGCGATAGTTCCGCACATTTTGGGTAGCTTTCGTGCTTTTCTCGACACGTGTACAAGCTGGGAGTCAATCCGTAAAAACACTAAACTAGTTGTCGCTTTTGGTGGCATGCCAATAAAAAATGGACAAATTAGTCAGGGTGGTACCGGCAATCATGTACAACGTGATGGACTACTTGGTGCCGCTACGGCAAACATACACTTTGTAAACATTAGCCCGCTACGGTCCGATTTGTTAGAGGAAGTTGGTGGTGACTGGTTGGCAATCAGACCCAATACAGATGTCGCTCTTATCCTGGGGATAGCCCACACATTAGAGGCTGAAGGTCTTAGTGACCGAAGTTTCATAAATCGTTACACAGAAGGTTTTGACAAGTTCCTGCCATATTTAATTGGACAGAGTGATGGGGTCGCTAAAACTGCTGATTGGGCAGCAGACATTACTGATATCTCGGCTGAAACGATCCGGCAATTGGCCCGACGCATGGCATCAGAACGTACAATGATTTCTGTAAGTTGGTCATTGACCCGCCAAGACCATGGCGAACAACCATTTTGGGCAGCCATCATGCTAGCCTCAATGCTTGGACAAATTGGGCTACCCGGTGGAGGGTTTGGATTTGGCTACAGCGCTATGAATTACATAGGAAGTCAGCATACAATAATTCCTGGGGCATCATTTCCACAGGGGCAGAACGCAATTGAAAGCTTGATACCAGTTGCTCGGATAACAGACCTCCTCTTGCATGGTGGAGAGCATTTTGATTTCAATGGAATTAGGTACAAATACCCCGAAACTAAGCTGGTCTATTGGGCTGGTGGGAACCCGTTTCATCACCATCAAGATCTCAACTTATTAATGGACGCGTGGCACAAGCCTGAAACAATAATTGCTCACGAATGGTGCTGGAATTCATTGGCAAAGCGGGCTGACATAGTATTACCTTGTACGACCACATTGGAGCGTCAAGATATTGCTATGACGCCCCGTGATCCCTACGTTATATCAATGTCAAAATTAACGGAACCTAATGGACAGGCTCGTGATGAT
>NZVF01000067.1 GCA_002698165.1 Planktomarina sp.
GTTTCTAGCCTTCTTTGGGCGCGGCTGGATAATATGTATATTTGGGTTGTTTTATTTGTAACGGTAAGTTTTGGTGCAATTGGTTTTGCTGATGATTACTCGAAAGTCAGTAAAAATAATGCTTCAGGGATTTCGGGCAAAATGCGTCTGGGATTTGGCTTTTTAATTGCACTGGTAGCTGCAATTGCAGCGGCGCAGTTACATCCTGAAGGTCTCAGTGAACAAGTTGCGATGCCTATTTTGAAAAATACCTTGGTCCCATTTGGTGTACTTTTTTTTCCATTTGCTATGATTGTGATTGTTGGAACCGCGAATGCAGTTAATTTAACAGACGGGTTGGACGGCTTAGCAATTATGCCAGTTATGATCGCTGCAGCAGCATTAGGTGTACTTGCATATGCCGTTGGCAGGATAGACTTTACGGAATACTTGGACGTACATTATGTCCCCGGTACCGGTGAATTGTTCGTATTTTCTATGGCGTTAATAGGAGGTGGTTTAGGATTTCTATGGTATAATGCCCCTCCCGCTGCTATTTTTATGGGCGATACGGGTAGCTTATCTTTAGGAGGCGCTTTAGGTGCGATTGCCGTGTTGACTAAACATGAAATAGTTTGGTTTATTATTGGTGGGGTGTTTGTAGCTGAAGCATTGAGTGTGATTATTCAAGTTTTCTGGTATAAACAAACTGGCAAGCGAGTTTTTCTAATGGCTCCAATTCACCACCACTTTGAAAAAAAAGGTTATGCTGAAAGCCAAATTGTCATTCGCTTTTGGATCGTTGCTTTAATTTTAGCGATGATAGGCCTGGCAACACTTAAGGTTAGATAGCTCATGTTGTTATCGATTAAGATTAATGATCCAACTGATGCACAGTTTTGGAGTTATCAAATATGATACCAGTCCAAGGGGTGAAAAATAAATCTGTTTTGGTTTTGGGTATGGGGTGCTCTGGGGTGGCTTCGGCGAAGGCGTTGTTGGCAGGTGGGGCAAAGGTTTTTTGTTGGGATGATGATGAGGCTGGCCGTTTAGCGGCAGAAGAAAATGGTTTTCTGTGCATGGACCCAATACGAGATGGGCTGGAAGGGCTTGAGCTGATAATTACCTCACCTGGAATACCACATTTGTATCCAAGACCACACTTGGTAATTGCTGAAGCAATGCGGTTAGGTATTCCAGTTGATAATGATATTGGATTATTTTTTTGCTCCTTGGGGACGCCTGAATGGCAAACTTTTGATGTAGCACCAAAAGTTGTGGCGATTACTGGATCAAATGGAAAATCAACCACAAGTGCCTTGATAAATCATTTGCTGACTAAGGCAGGCAAACCTAGTCAAATTGCTGGGAACATTGGAAGAAGTGCATTGGATTTGGAGCCGGCTGGCGATGGAGAAGTAATTGTTCTGGAGCTCTCTTCTTATCAAACAGAACTGGCAAGGAGTTTAACACCAGATATTGCTGTATTCACAAACTTGTCAAATGACCACTTGGACCGTCACGGTGGATATGGTGGATATTTTGCGGCTAAACGTAGGTTGTTTTCTGAAGGCAGTCCGGATTATGCAGTAATAGGGGTGGATGAGACGGAGGGACGATATTTGGCTTCTCAGTTTGCTGAACATGCCAATGATGATCGCGTCATTAGAGTGATTTCTGGGCAGAATCCAAAAGGAAATGGATGGCAGGTAGCAGCAAAAAAAGGGTTTTTGTCGGAAAGCCGTAAAGGACGTCAAGTGGCATCAATAGATTTGCGTAGGATAAGCTCTCTGCCGGGCAAGCATAATCATCAAAATGCCTGCGCTGCATATGCTGTGCTGCGTACTTTAAACATAGCTCCTCGAATAATTGAGGAAGGTTTCAAAAGTTTTTCTAGTCTTCCTCACCGAAGTCAGCTGGTACGAGAAATAAACGGTGTGCGCTTCATAAATGACAGCAAAGCCACTAATGTGGACGCGGCAGAGAAAGCTCTTGGGTCATTTGAAAATATCCACTGGATTTGTGGTGGAGTACAAAAAGAGGGAGATTTCTTAGCTTTGAATGCCATGATGCACCATGTTAAAAAAGCATATATTATTGGATCTGAAGCTGATAAATTTGCTCTTAATTTAGAGATTGAAAGTAAGATTTGTAAAACCATGGCTGCAGCAGTTAATGTTGCTTTTTCTCAAAGCGTTCCAGGAGATATAGTTCTGTTAGCGCCTGCTGCTGCGAGCTTTGATCAATATGACAATTTTGAAGCACGTGGTGATGACTTTATCGCAGAAGTCTCTGCTTTAACCTAACACATACTCTAAAGTGAGTTTCGGATTGATCTTCTGGCAACCTAATTGGAAGAATATGGCTAATGAAATTTTAGCGTCCTCCACCACTTATTTGAATTTTTTTGCCTACTCTTTTGGCATATTTAATTATCAAACAGTGCGCCAGAGCTTGTACGGTGAACATGGTTCTGTTGGAATTAGGGCCAATAGTCAGGTGTCATAATACATATCTTTTAATTTGCTTATTAGGCCGGGTATCGAAAGGGAATTGGTACTAGAAAAAATTTCAAAAGTAAGTTAAAGTTAATTCATAGACCCCACAAATGGGGCGCAGTACAGGCGTTTTAGATATGACAGATATGGTGCACGGTCCCTCGCCCGTTGAAGTGCGCGATCCAATCCTTCCTAGGTGGTGGAGAACTGTAGATCGCTGGACAATGGCCAGTGTTTTGTTTTTATTTATCTTCGGATTGATTTTGGCACTTGCTGCATCGCCACCATTGGCTCAACGCAATGGTCTTCCAGATTTTTATTATGTGGAAAGGCAGGCCATTTTTGGGGGTCTTTCGATCATAGCTATGACTGTTACATCAATGCTGTCACCCACGTTGGTGAGACGTCTGGCTATAATCGCATTTGGATTGGCACTATTTTCGTTATTTTTATTGCCAATTTTTGGAACTGATTTTGGAAAAGGAGCTACTCGNTGGTACTCGCTTGGCTTTGCTTCCGTTCAACCCTCNGAATTTATTAAGCCNGCATTTGTTGTTTTTGCAGCTTGGTTGATATCGGCATCTTTTGAGCTNAANGGACCTCCNGGGCGCCTNCTTTCTTTTTTAACAGCGGTAATAATTGCAGTTTTNTTGGCACTACAGCCTGATTTTGGTCAAGCNAGCCTAGTTTTGTTTGCNTGGGGGGNAATGTATTTCTGCGCTGGGGCACCATTTTTCTTAATCTTATCNATGGCTNGTGTAACTATTTTAACTGGCTTCTTTGCTTACAAAAACAGTGAACACTTTGCTCGACGNATTGATGGCTATTTATCAGNTGATGTAGATCCTACCACACAATTGGGNTANGCAGCTAATGCNATAAGAGAGGGNGGTTTGTTTGGAGTTGGAGCGGGAGAGGGANCCGTAAAGTGGTCNTTGCCCGATGCTCATACNGATTTNATCATCGCCGTAGCTGCNGAAGAGTATGGGATTTTAATGGTATTAATCATTTTGGGTCTTTTTGCTACTATTGTTTTACGAACATTGGGACGTTTATTGCAAGAAAGAGACCTTTTTGTGCGGCTNGCTGGAACAGGGCTCATCGCTATTTTTGGTTTTCAAGCNATGATTAATATGGGCGTTGCAGTGAGACTNTTACCAGCNAAAGGAATGACGTTGCCATTTGTCAGTTANGGAGGCTCTTCTCTAATAGCTGGTGGTATAGCTTTAGGAATGATTTTAGCCTTTACACGTAGTCGACCTCAAGGTGCATTAGGTGCAGCAATGCGTGGATACTAAACNATGGATAACGCGCCACTCTTGATTTTGGCTGCTGGTGGAACAGGAGGGCACATGTTTCCGGCCCAAGCTGTTGCAGAAACAATGCTTTTGAGAGGTTGGAGGGTGGTCTTATCAACTGATATTCGCGGTTCACACTACTCCGGAAGCTTCCCGGATGAGGTTAAAGTTGAGGTTGTATCGAGTGGAACTTTTGCGCGCTCGGGGTTAGCAAATAAAGTCTTTGTTCCTATTAGTCTTACGATTGGTCTGCTATCGGCATTCAACAACATGCGAAAATGGCGACCAACTGTTGTGGTTGGTTTTGGGGGATATCCAACGATTCCGGCAATGGGCGCCGCTTGCGCCTTGGGTGTTCCAACAATTTTGCATGAGCAAAACGGGGTTCTGGGCAAAGTCAATCGGCTATTTGTTTCGCGAGTAGATAAGGTTGCCTGTGGCACATTTCCAACTAAATTACCGAATAATNTAAAAGCAAGTTATGTAGGTAATCCAGTACGACAAACTGTGTTAAGTAAACACGGTGCCGGCTATATTAAACCGGGCGATTACCCAATGGACATATTGATCATGGGTGGCTCGCAAGGTGCTAAAATTCTNTCTGATATCGTGCCAAGATCTGTAGCGCTATTATCGAGGAATATTCGTAAGAATTTGCGCGTGAGCCAGCAAGCCCGTCCAGAAGATTGTGGTCGAGTGACTGAGGCTTATGCTGAATTAGGGGTCCGAGCGATTGTTCAACCATTTTTTGCGGATATTTCAGACCGTATCAGTCGGTCACAACTTGTTATAAGTCGTTCTGGTGCTTCATCAGTTGCGGACATATCCACTATTGGGCGGCCGTCTATTTTTGTGCCTCTTGCTGCTGCCATCAGAGATGAGCAGACAGCCAATGCAAAAGAGTTAGTTGAGGCAGGTGGAGCGCTTTTATTGACTGAGAGTGAATTTACTGCCGAAAATGTTGCAAATAAAATTGAAAGTGTCCTCCAAGATGGCTCGAAAGCACAAGCCATGGCTGATGCCGCTCTTGGCTGTGCCAGNCCAAATGCTACGGCTGATATTGCTNATATGATTAATAATTTAGCTGGAAAACTGTAAGATGTATAACGCAACAAAATTACCTGGCGACGTTGGTCCAATACATTTCGTTGGTATTGGTGGGATTGGTATGTCTGGTATTGCTGAAGTATTGCTAGATCAGGGGTATCTAGTTCAGGGATCTGANNTCAAANGTTCTGACATTACTCAGCGATTAGAAAAGCTGGGTGCTCAAATCTATTTAAATCAAGCTGCTGAAAACTTAGAAACAGCTGAGGTTGTTGTTGTTTCATCAGCNATAAAAATGGGAAATCCAGAGCTTGTTGCTGCGCGATCAANAGGTTTGCCTGTAGTTCGTCGGGCAGAGATGCTGGCAGAATTAATGAGGTTAAAATCCAATATTGCGGTTGCAGGGACGCACGGTAAAACAACCACTACCACGATGGTTTCAACTCTTCTGCAAGCAGGAGGTTTTGACCCAACTGTAATTAATGGTGGCATTATTCATGCGTTTGACTCTAATGCCCGGGCCGGAAAGGGCGAGTGGATGGTGGTTGAGGCAGATGAAAGTGATGGAACTTTTAATCGTCTACCAGCCACTATAGCTATTATAACAAATATTGATCCTGAGCANATGGAGCATTGGGGTAANNTTNNTAATTTACGTGAAGGTTTTTTTCAGTTTGTTCATAATATTCCATTTTATGGTTTAGCCGTGTGTAATACNGATCACCCTGAAGTGCAGTCTTTGGTGGGAAGGATAACTGATAGACGTGTTGTTACCTATGGCTTCAATGCTCAGGCAGATGTACGCGCTATNAATNTATCTTACTCTGAAGGCNTATCNCACTTTGATGTTGCTTTATGGGATGGACAAATTATTTCNGATTGCAAACTTCCAATGCCAGGNGATCACAATATNTCCAACGCTTTNGCTTCTGTGGCNGTAGNNCTTCACCTNGGTATNAATACTGAGAAAATACGTAGTGGTTTGGNGGANTTTAAAGGAGTAAANCGTAGATTTACAAAAGTTTCTGAAGTTAATGGAATAATGATCATAGATGATTATGCGCATCATCCAGTCGAAATTTTAGCAACTTTAAGAGCCGCTAGGCAGAGTCATAAAGGTAGGGTTGTGGCGATACATCAACCACACCGCTACTCAAGATTAAGTAATTTGTTTGAAGAGTTTTGTACATGCTTTCATGATGCAGACGTTGTGGGTATTACTGATGTTTTTGCAGCTGGGGAAAGCTCCATAAAAGGGGCTGAACGTGATGATTTAGTTTCGGGCTTAATTAGACACGGTCATCGCAATGTTTTTTTGGTTGAAAATGAATCAGGATTGCTAGATTTTTATTCCTCACAATGCCAGAAAGGTGATATGTTAATTTTTCTAGGTGCAGGTTCAATCTCTGCTTGGGCATATAGACTTGTAGAAAATTTTTCGTAATTCAATTTGTTAAATGGTTAAGTTCGAGATTCCAGGAAAAAAGTATTATCTAAATTTCAACCTTATTATGGTTTGAAATTTAATTTATAAATTAATAAAGAAATATTTCTTACTGAAAACGCTATTAATACTGACCTCGGTCCAACTCCGCTGATATATTTTGTTGATTTTAAAAGAGTTAAGGATATAATACTCGCCAAACTATTCCAAGGACTCTAAAGCGCTAAAGATATTTGAATTCCTTATTTGGGCTCCGAATTTTGATTAACTTTAGATGATAAAGCTTTTACCGAGGGCTTACAGTCATGCAAATTCCGACCCCAAGAGGCCGTCTTTTAGAAAATCGGAAGTTAGCAGATTTTACTTGGTTGCGTGTAGGTGGCCCTGCCGATTATATTTTTCAGCCTGCGGATTTTAAAGATTTAGCAGATTTTTTAGATACTCTGCCTCAAGAACTATCAATTTTCCCAATTGGTGTAGGTTCTAATATTATAGTGCGTGATGGGGGTATCCGTTCGGTAGTTATCCGTTTGGGAAAAGGCTTTAATGATATTTCATTTGATAACGACCTGGTACACTGTGGGGCGGCAATTTTAGACGCCCATGTGGCACGAAAGGCTGCAGACAAGGGATTAGATTTAACTTTTTTGCGTACAATTCCGGGCTCCATTGGTGGGGCTTTGAAGATGAACGCAGGTTGCTACGGCACCTATTTTTCTGATGTATTCGTTTCCGCCGAAGGTGTTGATCGAAAGGGTAGACAAGTTGAGTTTAATAATAATAATTTAAAATTTGGTTATCGTAATTCTAACTTACCATTAGGCGTCGTTATTACAAAGGTAACGTTGCTTAGTCTTGGAGCGGGATCACCAGATAAGCTGCATAAAAAGATGCAAGATCAGGTGGCTGTACGCAATCAAACACAACCAATTAAAGAGCGGACAGCAGGTAGTACTTTCAAAAATCCTTCAGGGTTTAGTTCTACTGGTGAGCAAACTGATACGCATGAATTTAAAGCATGGAAACTGATTGATGATGCTGGATGTCGCGGTAAAATTATGGGTGGAGCACAAATGTCTCTTAAACATTCGAATTTTTTGATTAACAAAGGCTCGGCGTCGGCGCATGAACTTGAAGCTTTGGGAGAGTTCGTAAGAAAAAAGGTTTACGATACCTGTGGTTTGACGTTAGAGTGGGAAATAATGAGGGTTGGAGAACCCCATAAAAAACCGAAGCGCTAGAAAAGCGTGACAAACAAAGCCCCGAAGAGGGCGATATATTGAGGCGAGAACAGTGGGCATGTCGAGCAGGGCTCCCATAACTGTGGCAGTTTTGATGGGTGGACGTGGTGCTGAGCGCGATGTTTCTATCTCGACAGGCCATGAATGCGCCGCCGCGTTGCGGCAGGTAGGCTATACAGTGGTCGAGATTGACGCAAACGTGAGTCTTGTTGAAAATCTTATCAAAATAACCCCTGATGTTGTCTTCAATGCTTTGCACGGACGTTGGGGTGAGGATGGGTGTGTTCAGGGGATCCTGGAATGGCTTGAGATCCCTTATACTCATTCTGGTATATTGCCTTCCGCACTGGCGATGGATAAGCAAAAGGCTAAGGATTTATTTCGAAATACGGGCCTGCCAGTAGCTGAGAGTTTTTTAGTTTCTAGTAATTCCGTTGGTAAAAGTTCTCTGATCACACCTCCGTATGTAATTAAACCCAATAACGAAGGGTCATCTATTGGGGTTTATTTTGTTCAAGGTAATGAAGATATTCCACCAAAACTTTCTGAGGAGATTTCAGGGCAGATTATGATCGAAGCCTATGTTCCCGGTCGAGAATTAACAGTCACGGTGGTTGGTGACAGGTCGTTGACCGTGACAGATATTTTGACGGATGACTGGTATGATTATGATTCAAAATATTCAGATGGTGGTTCGAAACACGTAGTACCCGCAAAACTTCCGGAAGAAATTTTTGAGAATTGCCTGAAGTATGCTTTAAAGGCCCATCAAGTTTTGGGTTGTAGAGGAATATCTCGCACTGATTTCCGTTGGGATGAGAGCAAGGGTTTGGCCGGTCTGATAATCCTTGAAACAAATACGCAACCCGGAATGACGCCGACTTCACTATCTCCTGAACAAGCTGCCGCCGTTGGAATGTCATTTCCTGCGCTGTGTCAGTTTTTGGTTGAGGATGCGTCATGCAATCGCTGAAATTGAGTATCAAAAAATATTTAACTCGTTCAAGCGGACAAAATAAATATACATATATGGATCCGGCGCCCACAGTATTTAGCTATCGTATGCAAAGGCTTTGGTTAACGCCATTTTTTCGCGTTTTGATACGTATTGGTTTGCCTGTTTTTTGTATATTTTTACTCGTTTCAATGTTTTTATCTAAAGCTGAAAACCGGACATATCTGAAAGATGTCGTTGCAGAAGCGCAAAAATCTGTTCAAAGCCAAGCAGAGTATCGTTTGCAGACCCTTAGTGTCGAGGGGGCGTCGCAGTACATTAGTAGTAAAATCCGAGCTAAATTTGGGGATATTTTCCCAGTTAACCCTTTTGAACTTAATCTGGAAGAGATGCGCAAATGGATTGAAAATATTGCAGCTGTCGATTCCGCGGTCGTTGTAATTTCTAATAAGGGTCTATTGTCAATAAAGATAATTGAAATCCCAGCTAAATTTGTATGGCGGGCAAAAGATGGCCTCGCATTGGTGTCGGATAAAGGCAAAGTACTGCGCAGCGTTCGTAGTCGCGCAAATTTTAGTAAGCTTCCTTTAATTGCAGGGGAAGGAGCATTGGATGCACTAGCTGAGGCAAAAAATATTTTAAGTTTAGCTAGCCCTATTGAAGAGCGAGTCCGCGGTTTGGTGCGTGTCGGCCATCGCCGGTGGAACCTTGTTTTATTGAATGGTCAAACTATTGCACTGCCCGAAATCAGTCCTGGGTTAGCCCTAACTCAAGCAATTGTGTTAAGTAAAAGCCAGAATTTGTTTGAGCGTGATATAACACTAATCGATTTTCGGGATCCACGCCGGCTTACACTCCGTTTGCAACCCAAAGCTCTCGACATAATGAAGAAAAATAAAACAGTAGCTTTTTTGGAGAGTCAGAATGAATGATTTATACCAGACTCAACGTATGATGCGCGGGTTACGAAAATCTGCAATCCAACGTGGGGTACTCGCCGTTTTGGACGTTGGAAGCTCAAAAGTTGCCTGTTTGATTCTTCAATTTGATAATTCGAGTCATTTACTCTCCGGTGAAGTGATTGGTTCAATGGCAGGCCAGTCAAACTTCCAAGTCGTTGGTGCCGCTACTACCAGATCGCGTGGAATTCGCTTTGGTGAAATTGAGTCTATGGTGGAGACAGAGCGTGCTATTCGAACGGCTTTACACGCAGCGCAGAAAATGGCTGGATTAACAGTCGATCATATAATTGCGTGTTTCTCTGGTGCTAGTCCCAAAAGTTATGGCATTTTTGGAGAGATATTAATTGAGAATGAGACTGTGGATTCTTATGATATCGGTAAGGTTTTGGTAGCTTGTGATCTTCCAGATTTTGGTTCAAACCGGACGGTTCTTCACGCACAGCCTGTCAACTTTACCCTAGATGAGCGATCTTGGATGTCTGACCCTCGAGGACATTCAGGCCTGAAGCTATCTGCAGATTTGCACATTGTAACTGTGAAAGAAACTGCAATTCAAAACCTAAATTACTGCGTAAAACGCTGTGATGTAGAATTAGCAGGATTAGCGTCGTCATCTTATGTTTCTGCACAAGCGGCTCTGGTGGAAGATGAACAAGAGCTTGGTGCAGCGTGTATTGATTTGGGAGGTGGCGCAACTGGCGTATCTGTATTTTATAAAAAACATCAGATTTTTGCTGATAGCGTGCGTTTGGGTGGAGATAATGTAACAAGCGACATTT
>NZVF01000068.1 GCA_002698165.1 Planktomarina sp.
ATAAGCGTTAACATGAAATACCAATTAAACTATTATAAAATAAATGCAGAAAATTCATGAAAGATCTTATTTTTTAAATTGCCATAAAATAGATCAAGCAATGCTTTGAAATCATAGTAAAGTAACATTATTTACAAAATACTAGAGCTATACTCACAATAGGGACACCTTTTAGAAACCTGAATGAACGAGTTGACGTAATTATCTCTTCTGATATTTGAAAAAAAGAAGAGGAAAGTTTTGGTTTGCAGCATTTTCTAAAATGGATAAGCGCGCTGAAATTCAATTTGATTTCCTTTGTGGGCATCATTTGCATTTTTAATTTAATTGCGTTTCAAAGCCCTTTACTCAGCTATGCACTAAGTGTCAGTGATTTGAATAGCCTTGACGGATTAATTCAAATTTTGTCTCTGGAAATTCTACAAATTTGTTTGTTAGCAGGGAGCCTATTTTTTCTATCAGGGCTCTCAATTTCTATCATGAAATGGGTAGTAGTAATTTTATTCGTTTGTAACGCATTTGGGCTCTATTTCATGATCAG
Organism: Planktomarina sp.; assembly: GCA_002698165.1. GTDB lineage: Bacteria > Pseudomonadota > Alphaproteobacteria > Rhodobacterales > Rhodobacteraceae > Planktomarina. The sequence continues at coordinate 542 of NZVF01000068.1, forward strand.
CTATGGGATCGAAATTGATCGATCTATGATTGCAAACGTGATAAATACCGATTCCCGAGAGGCATCGGAACTTCTTCATATATCCGTCATTGTACCAGCATTTTTTCTAGGTTTGTTACCCTCATTTTTTGTAATATCCGTTAACGTTAATGGCCCCAGACGAATTTGGAGGTTTGGGTATGCAATAGGGTCAATTTTAATATTAATTGCTTGGATTGCCATGACATCGTTTACGATGCTGTGGTTCGATAGCCACGCTTCGCGCATGGGGGGTAAAATTCTTCCATGGTCCTATGTGGTTAATACCGCCAGATACTTCAATCGCTCCGCTATGGATAACCGTCAACAGACACTCCTTCCAGAAGCACATTTTCTCTCTGAAAAATCTACCCATAAAGAGATAGTCGTTCTTGTTATTGGAGAAGCGGCCCGTGCCAGTAATTTTTCGTCGTTAGGTTATCAAAGAGACACTAATCCTTTTACAAAAGAAGACCGGTTAGCAGTTTTTCCCATTGGATTATCATGTTCGACCAACACACTTTCATCAGCTGCATGTATTTTGACACATGAAGGTCGGCAAGCACCATCACGAACAAAATTTGAGCCTTTACCAAGTTATTTGACTCGCCATGGGGTTAAAACAATTTATCTAACAAACAACTCAGGCCCACCGCCTGTAAAGGTAGATGTATATCAAACAATCAAAAACATTTCTGAGAATTGTACTGATACAATCTGTCCAACTGGCAAACATGATGACACATTAGTTTGGAAACTAAAAAAACTGTTAGCACAAGAAAACTCTGACAGAGTTTTTGTAACATTGCATCTGACCGGGAGCCACGGGCCAGCTTATTACAAAAAATATCCACCAGGGTTTGAACACTTTTCTCCAGTCTGCAAAACGGTTCAAATTGCAAAATGTACTCAACAGGAGCTGATCAATGCTTATGACAACACGATCCGTTTCACGGATAGTGTAATTTCAGATTTAATCGCACAACTTAGAAAATTAGAAGAAACTAAATCTACAATGATTTATGTTTCCGACCATGGTCAATCTTTAGGTGAAAATGGCTACTATCTTCATGGTGCACCAATTGCTATCGCACCACCAGAGCAGAGGCAGATCCCATTTTTAGTTTGGATGTCAGATAAATTCAAACAATCAAAAAACCTAACTAATGCTGATATTATAACAAAAAAAACATACCCACACGATTTTCCTTTTCATAGCGTTATGGGTGCATTTGATATGCGAAGTGAAATTTACAAACCACGTTTTGATATTTTCAACATAGACAATGGAGGTTCATAAATGACCTTTGTTGAAATACTTAAACAACCCATTCAAAGCTTTCAAAAATATTCTGTTTTCATAATTCTTCTTATAGGCATAATTGTTTTATCTTCACTTTACCCCAGTGATCTGGAAAAGGACTATTCTACAACTAGAGGTGGACAGGACATGCCATTTGTCGTCGCAACTGAAAAATATGGTCGCCACATTAATACCCTTATGCCATTCGCCTTGGCACTTATTAGCAGGGATAAAAATGGAATTAAGCAGTTGCTGATTATAACAGTTTCAGGAATTCTAGCGTCACATGGTCCAAAACGGTTTCTTAATAATGTACAAATTATGGGTACCAGACTTGGTGAGAGGCCATTTTCACCAACAAGTAACCATAATACACCCTCTGGTCATTCAACGCTTGCTGGAGCTTCGGCATATTTTGTTATGCGGCGTTATAGCTGGTGGTTTGCAATAGTAGTTATACCAATTTTATTCAGCACAATGTATGCACGTGTAATGCTGGATCAACATACTATCTCGGCTACTGTTGCCGGGGCAGCCACCGGTCTTTTAGTTGCTGCACTCTTCTCTACTAAATTTTCAGACTTTCGTACTCGCCTAAAGCATGTATTTCGGAGTTCGATAAAATGACAACTGAGCCACCGCGCGAACCGTTATCAAAATCCCTGCCCAATATAGTTACTATTTTTGGAATTTGTGTTGGCCTGACTGCAGTAAAAATGGCACTGCAAGGAAATGTTAATGTGGCTCTTTATCTTCTAATTTTTGCAATGATTTTAGATGTTATTGATGGGGGTCTTGCCCGAGCTTTACAAAGTGAAACGAAAATTGGTGCTGAATTAGATACGTTGGCTGATTTCTTTAACTTTGGAATAGCTACACCACTTATTATTTATTTCACTATTTTTGCAAATGCCGCCACTTCCAGTTTTGGCTGGATTTCAGTCATGGTTTTTGCGGTATGTTGTGCGCTTCGACTTGCACGCTTCAACGTTAGTCAAAATGAAAATGACATGTCTATCGAGAAATCCAAAACAAACGACTTCGTTGGCGTCCCAGCACCAGCTTTAGCGTGCCTGGGCTTGTCACCATTGTTTTTGGTGATGATCGGAATTGATGTTTCCGAATACTACACAGTACACACTATGATATTTTTAGTAATATGCGGCGCATTATCTGTGGGAACATTTCCAACAGTTTCTTTAAAAGATGCTAACTTCCCAACCTCGATGAGCCTTACAATTATTCTATTCATTTTAGCAATTTTGGTATGTCTAATTGTTTTTCCTTGGGAAACACTACTAGTAGGTAATGCTGTATATTTGTTAACACTTCCCATATTTGTATTCATTCGCAGATCTACTTTAATAAAGAAAAAGTAATAATGGCCTCTTTCAAAAGTTATATTAACTGGCGCAGAAAAAGTTTTCATCCGCTAGTTCTCGTAGTGATTGCAGTTGTGGCTATCTTTGTCCTTCATAACTCAACATTTTGGACAATTTGGACAGATGTTTTCACCGGTTCAAAAATCCGTGGGTTAATATTTGCTCTGGCTTTGCTATTATTATGCAGTGGTCTTGTTTCAGTCTTCGCAATTAAATACATTTTGAAACCATTTATTGCAGCCTTATTAATACTGTCCTCAGTTACATCCTTCTACATGGACCAATTGGGCGTAATTATTGATCGGGAAATGATACAGAATGTTGTCACAACAACACTCATGGAGGGAAAGCATTTAGTTACCCGGTCCTTTTTAATTTGGGTCGGGTTATCAGGTATATTACCTGCAGCACTAGTACTTTCATTAAAGATTGATCATCCCAAAATTTTCTATTCTATTCTACAAAATATAGGTTTTTTCGTTTTTTGTATCCTTGGGACCATCATTCTAGTTGCCACTGATATAAAAGGAAATTCTTCAGTTTTAAGAATGCGTATTGATTTAAAATCAAGTTTCCAGCCTCTAGCGCCAATCACTGAATCGTTTCTTTATCTAGCCATGATTACAAGGTCTGCCAATTTAGAATTTAATGAAATTGGTTCTGACGCAACTCTAAGTTCAAATTTCAAAAATCAAAAAAAACCAAATTTAACAGTAGTAGTTGTTGGTGAAACGGCACGCTCACAAAGCTTTAGTCTTGGAAATTACAGCCGCCCTACAAACTCAGAACTTACAAATAAAGATATAATATATTATGATAATGTGAGTGCATGTGGGACTTCTACCGCCGTATCTTTACCCTGTATGTTTTCCAAACTTGACCGTGCAAACTACTCATATGAAGCTGGGTCATCTCAAGAAAATGTTTTAGATGTAATTCAGCGTGCTGGTTATGCCGTCGAGTGGATTGATAATAATACTGGCGATAAAGGATTAGCAGACCGTGCAATTTATACTCAAGTCACATATGCTGATGACGCAAAATTTTGTGGTGAGGGTGAATGTATTGATGGCATACTTGTCCAGGAAGTAGAGAAAAGGTTGCCAAAAATAAAGAACAACACTTTGTTAGTTTTACACCAAATTGGCAGTCATGGTCCCTCTTACTATTTACGTTACCCCAGGGAATTTGAAAAATTTAAACCAGCCTGTAAAACATCAAATTTCTTTGACTGTACCAGAGAAGAAATTGTAAACGCATATGACAATTCAATTGCATACACTGACAAAGTTATCGCCGATCTAATATCCCTGTTACAAAAGCAAGACCAGATAAACACATCAATGATGTACATTTCTGATCATGGAGAATCTTTGGGCGAAAATGGTCTGTTTCTTCACGGAACTCCATATTTCATGGCACCAGAAGAACAAACCAAAGTCCCCATGATCCTTTGGCTATCAGAAAACTATAAAAGTATGACAAGCATCAAAACTGCCTGCTTAAAAACAAAATCAACGCAAGAATACAGCCATGCAAATTTCTTTCATAGCCTTCTTGCTATGACTGGAGTCCAAACCGTTGAATATAAGCCTAGCCTAGATATCTTCAACAATTGTGGAAACGATGATAATGTCCAAAAAGATTGATATACCTAAAAAAGTTCATGGAATTGCCCATATTTTTGCTGCAGTTTCGTACTCATTGGCTGGAGCAAAAAGACTTTGGCATGAAACAGCTTTCCGACATGAAACATTAGCTGCCACTCTAATCTTATTTGTTTTTATACTTATCCAGGCTGATCTGAAGTTTTTTGTGTTATCTGCAATATTAATATTGATAACATTTTGCATAGAAGCGCTTAATACTGCTATTGAGGAAATTGTTGATGCTATATCGCCAGAATGGTCATTATCAGCAAAGCATGCGAAAGACTTAGGATCATTTGCTGTATTATGTATGCTTTGTGCCAATGGAATTTTCGCAACTTACGTGATCTTAAAAACTTATAATTGGATTTGAGTATTATGAATATGGTTAAGGTCATTGCCGTACCAATGCACCCTGAAGGCAGAAAGTTTGTACTTACGTTTTCAGTAATAAGTTTTTTGTTGTGGTTTATATGGCAGCCATTTTTTTGGCTAGGAATTTTGGCTACCGTATGGTGTTATTATTTCTTCCGTGATCCAGTTCGCTCAATACCCCAACAAACTGGATTAATACTGTCACCCGCAGATGGTATTGTCTCTCTCATTACCAAAGCTGTGCCACCACCAGAAATGCTCCTTGGTGATAATCCACTCACTAGGGTATCAGTTTTTATGAATGTCTTTAACTGTCATATAAATAGGGCACCCATTTCTGGTAAAGTAATTGCCGTGAGCTATCATCATGGAAAATTTTTAAATGCATCACTAGATAAAGCGAGTGAACACAATGAAAGAAACACAATAACTATTGAAACTGACAAAGATATACGAATTGGCGTAATTCAAATTGCAGGTCTAGTTGCACGAAGAATAGTCTGTTTTACAAAACCTCAGGATGAATTGAACGTAGGAGAACGGTTTGGCCTAATACGCTTTGGAAGTCGTTTAGATATTTTTCTGCCAGAGGGAGTTGAACCATCAGTTGGGTTAGGGCAAACCGCAGTTGCAGGCGAAACGATTTTAGCACACCTCAGCAATAAAAAATTACCTTGGTCAATCAAAAGGGTCTAACTTTTACCAACTGTTATGCTGAAACTAATATTTTTAATTAAAAAAATTTTAAGAATTCAAGATAAGCAAAATCCTTAAACTCTTTTTGTTTTCAATCACTTTCTAGTGGAATTAAAAATAATATCCAAATTTAAAACAAAACTCCTTGAATTGCTTAATATCATTGATAGATGACGAGGAACGAATGGAGGATACCATGGATAAATTTACCAAGAGTTTTGAAGCTGATACCAGTAAAATCCTGAATATTGTAATTAACTCACTTTATTCTGATCGAGATATTTTTCTAAGAGAGTTACTTTCTAATGCCTCAGATGCGATTCAAAAGAGACGCTTTCAGGGCCAGACCACACCCATTCTGCTTAATTCTGAAGATGATCAAATCGAAATAATAATAAATAAAAAGAAAAAGTATATTGAGATTAAGGATAATGGAATTGGTCTTAATGACGAAGAACTGTCTGAGACGTTAGGAACAATTGCAAAATCAGGAACAGCTGGGTTTCTAAAAGAAATTGAGGATAATAAGGACTCAAAAAGCGCTGCTCAAAGCCTAATTGGTAAATTTGGAGTTGGCTTTTATTCTGCATTTATGGTCGCCGATACTGTAGAAGTGACAACGCAGAAAGCAGGAACAAACGTAGCATATACATGGGTTAGTGATGGGCAAACCGGCTACGATATATCAAAAGCAGAGATAGATCATCCTATTGGCACATCTGTAAGATTATTCATAAAAAAGGATGCAAAAGAATATTGCGAAGGNTCACGAATAAGAAGCCTGGTAAAAAAATACTCNGATCACATTCAAATCCCAATCAAGATCAGTGAAAAAGAGGGTGAAGTTGAACAAGTAAATAGTGCNCAGGCTCTGTGGACAAAATCNCCCTCAAAAATCTCTACNGAAGAATACAAAGAATTTTATAATTCAAGTTTTGGGACCTTTGACGANCCATTCATAACTATCCATAACAAATCAGAGGGAACTGTTGANTTCACCAATTTATTGTTCNTACCAACAAATGCACCTTTCGACCTTCATGAGCCGGAACGGAAATCAAAAATAAATCTCTACATAAATCGCGTTTTTATTACAAACGATCTTCAGGAAATTATTCCCACTTGGTTAAGGTTCTTGAAAGGCATTCTAGATACCTCGAGCCTAGACTTAAATGTTAGCCGTGAAATGGTTCAAAGCAGTCCAGTTCTCAAAAAAATTTCCAAATCATTGACCAAACGCGTTTTATCAGAACTCACGAAAAAGCAAAAAAAAGATCCTGAGGCTTATGATAAATTTTGGTCTCAATTTGGAAAAGTAATTAAAGAAGGTCTTTATGAGGATTTTGAGAATAGAGACAAAATTGCCGAGATAATTAGAGTTTACTCAAACAAAGATGATAAATTGATCAATCTTCAGGATTACATTGATAATTTTGCTGAGGGGCAAGACCAGATCTTCTACTTTACGGGCGATACGCTTGCTCAAGCAAAGAGCAGTCCTCACTTGGAAGGGTTCCAATCAAAGGACATCGATGTGCTCCTGATGGTTGACCCCATTGATGCCTTCTGGATTTCTCAGATGAACAATTTTCAAGAAAAGTCCTTTGTATCGATTTCAAGAGACAAATACGATATTGAAAAAGTTGGGAAGAAAAAGGGCAAAACTAAAAAGAATGAGCCAAAAAATTCTGACGTTTGCATAGCACTAATAAAAGAATGTTTAGAGGATAAAATAGAAAATGCCATTGCCTCCACTACACTTATCGATAGTCCTGTTCGATTAGTTGCTGGCGAAGGTGGGCTAGATTTCAATCTTGAACGTATTTTAAAAGCTCAGAACCCTGATTTCGAAAGTAGTAAGAAAGTCCTAGAGATAAATGTGGGCCACGACTTAATACAAAAGTTACCTAAATTAAGTTTAGATTTGCAAAAGTCTATGTGTCGGGTTTTGTTTGAACAAGCAAGAGTCCAAGACGGCGAGATGCCATCNAATACACAACAATTCTCCCAGGATATTATTCAGCTTGGGCTTAAGCTCTAATTTTGATAACAATCCACCATAATAGCNGCTGGAAATTTCTAGGAAATAGATGCCAAAAAGTATTCCAGNACAAAATGNACTNACAGGGGCNGAAGATAGTNATGCATAAAANATACATCGGTTATAAAAATTCTTATCTTGGAAAAATCATATGATACTCTNCGGAATACCCACTTGTGATACCTGTAAAAAAGCTCAAAAGGCACTTAAGGATGCNGGTCACCAAGTTGATTTTCGAGACATTCGAGCAGAACCACTGTCTGAANCTGAATGGGATGAACTTCTTAATGAGTTTGGTTCAGCGCTCATAAACCAAAAATCAACCACCTACCGTGGATTATCTATGTGGTTACGCGAATCTGAAGCCGATGCACAACTNCNTGCTCAACCAACATTNATGAAAAGGCCCGTCTTAAAAGATGGGGATCAACTGACTATTGGTTGGAGTGTTGATGTTCAAGACATTTGGCTAAATAGCTAATTTTATGGTGAGCCCTACAGGATTTGAACCTGTGACCCACTGATTAAAAGTCAGTTGCTCTACCAACTGAGCTAAGGGCCCACTTCGGCGGNTTTTAGAAAGGCTAACCGCCTAGGTCAAGAGCTTATGTTGGCTTCGACTAGATTCCTTTGAATTTGGTCGATATACGGCCTAAATGGACCATCAAACACCCTTTATGAAAATGCATGGGCTCGGTAATGACTTCGTTGTTATCGATTCTCGTAGTGAAACTTCAAATATTTCATCNAAATTGATTAAGGNATTAGGCGACCGCAACCGGGGTATTGGATTTGATCAGCTTGCGCTCATTTTGGACTCTCCTNACGCTGATATAGCCCTTGAGTTTTTTAACAAGGATGGNTCAAAAACTGGCGCTTGCGGAAATGCAACCCGTTGTGTNGCTCGTTATGAAATGGATCGGTTAAAAGTCAACAAACTAACTGTTAATACNGCTCGGGGTATACTTTCTGCTCGTCTCATTGACGATGAGGTTAGCGTTAATATGGGGCACCCTTTACTGAAATGGCACGAAATTCCATTATCAAAAGAAATGGACACNCTGAGATTACCACTAAGTGGNAACCCAACNGCTACTGGAATGGGCAATCCACATTGCACTTTTTTTGTCGAAAATGCTGATCACGTTGACCTGGAAAGAATTGCACCAGAATTTGAAAATCATAATCTATTTCCTGAGCGGACAAATGTGCAGTTTGCTCATATAGCTGCAAAAAATCATCTGCGCATGCGTGTATGGGAACGTGGCGTAGGAGTCACTTTAGCTTCAGGTTCCTCTTCTTGCGCCGCTGCAGTCGCAGCTGCAAGGTTAGAATTGACAGATCGTAAGGTTAAAATTGATTTAGACGGTGGTACTATTTATGTTGATTGGCGCAAAGATGGGGTTTGGATGTCAGGAGATACGATGCATGTCTATACTGGCAATCTCGTTCCTCAGTTTTTGAAGAGCCTAGGATGACAAAACCCATTTTTTCTAATCATGGTTGTCGGTTAAACATGTACGAAACCGAAGCGATGAAGAAATTAGCAAGTAACGCTGATTTAAGTAATGCAGTTATCGTTAATACTTGCGCCGTGACGGCAGAAGCTGTTCGAAAAGCCAAACAAGACATTAGGAAGCTGCGCCGAAAGAACCCAAATTCAAGAATTATTGTAACAGGATGTGCCGCGCAAATTGAACCACTAACATTTTCTAAAATGTCAGAAGTTGATTCTGTTATAGGCAACTCAGAAAAAATGCAGGCATCCACGTGGACTGGTCTGGCTAATGGTTTTGGTACAGAACCAGTTCAGGTTGACGAAATTATGTCTGTTACGGAAACAGCTGGGCATTTGATAGACGGGTTTGGCACCCGCAGCCGTGCCTATGTGCAGGTCCAAAACGGATGTGATCACCGATGCACATTTTGCATTATTCCATATGGTCGTGGTAATTCCCGTTCAGTTCCCGCGGGGGTAGTTGTAGATCAAATCAAACGATTAGTAGATAAAGGCTATGCTGAAATTGTTCTTACCGGCGTGGATATGACAAGTTGGGGCGCAGATCTACCGGCAACTCCAAAACTGGGTGATTTGGTTTTGCGCATCTTAAAGCTCGTACCAGATTTAAAACGCTTAAGAATAAGTTCGATAGATTCCATTGAGGTTGATCCCGGCTTAATGGAGGCAATTACTACAGAACCAAGGTTGATGCCACATCTTCATCTCTCACTTCAACATGGAGACGACTTAATTCTAAAGCGTATGAAACGCCGTCATCTTCGAGATGATGCTATAAAGTTTACAAAGGAAGTCCTTGATCTTCGTCCAGAGATGACATTTGGCGCTGATATTATTGCAGGATTTCCAACAGAAACTGAAGCTCATTTTGAAAACTCTATAAAATTAATCAAAGAATGCAATCTCACCTGGCTGCATGTATTTCCATACTCGGTACGATCAGGCACCCCTGCTGCACGGATGCCACAGGTAAATGGTTCCAGTATAAAAGTTCGAGCAGCTCGCCTCAGAGAAATAGGAAGCGCACAAGTTGACATACACCTCTCGGCTCAAGTTGGGCATGTACACTCAGTTTTAATGGAAAGCCAACATTTGGGCCGCACGCCACAGTTCGCAGAAGTAATATTTTCTGAAGCTCAGCCTGAGGGTAAAATTATTGAGACTATGATCACTTCTGTATCCTCTAAGAAATTGGAGGGGCGTACCACTTGAATGACGACATACCAATTTTATACAGCTTTCGTCGTTGCCCTTACGCCATGCGCGCACGCCTCGCAATTTATGTATCCAATATCAAAGTTCAACTGAGAGAAATCTTATTACGCGACAAGGCTCCAGAATTCCTATTAGCTTCAGCAAAAGGAACCGTACCAGTTTTGGTAACTCAAAAAGAGGTTATAGAAGAAAGNCTGGACATAATGGTGTGGTCTCTCAAACAAGAAGATCCAGAACATTGGNTAAATATGCCCACTGAAGGNTACAATTGGATCTCTAGAAATGATGGTCCNTTNAAGAAAGCNTTGGACCATACTAAATATNCTNCAAGGTTTCCAGATCTAGATNCNAAACTAGANAGNGCNAAAGCNCTTGAATTTTTNACNGATTTAAANCTNCAAATTGGAAACTCAAAATGGATGTTTGGCAAANACTGTTCGCTGGCNGATATGGCTTTACTACCTTTTATTAGACAGTTTTCAAATATTGATAGCCATTGGTTTTANAGTCAGAATTTACCAAATGTACANAAATGGCTNAATTATTTTTTAGAAACTAATCATTTTTTACAGATTATGAAAAAATATAGCATTTGGNCCTCCAATAACCCGCCAATTATATTTTCTAAATCTANCTAATTACTTTCTAAGCAAGGTATCGCCAAACGCTATCTTGGGCGAGAGTTCAACAATACTCTCCANAGGNGNATCAGATAAACCATTACGGGTTGTAACAATCTGTGCGGCTATTTGGCCAATCTCAAACCGACAACTATCCATGGTCGCTAACTTAAGTGGAAGACCATCAATAAGCTCAACCTTATTGAAGCCTGCAAGCCCTATTTTTGTTGGTACATCAATTTTTTGATCCCACAAATGTAGTAAGCCACCTGCACCAATCATATCGTTCGAATAGTATATAAAATCTAAATCAGGTGATCGTTGTAAAATTTTTGCTGTCATCTCACGACCTTTTGCCAGAGCAGATCCACCTTTATAAAATTCACTATCAGTAATTTCCACACCATGTTTTCCTAAGGCTTGTGTAAAGCCTTCAAACCGCTTTCTGGCACGGTGATCGAGTGGCATTTCTGTACCCATAAATCCAATGTTTTGATAGCCAGATTTCAATATGGCTTCCGCCATTTTGCGACCAGCACGACGATGGGAAATTCCAACCATCGCATCTATTGGATCTCCATCTATATCCATAATTTGAACTACTGGAATTCCAGCATTTTCTAACATAATACGCGATGCTTCAGATTGCTCTAGACCCGCAATAATNANACCAGACGGCCGCCANGATAACATTTCATACAAAACTTTTTCTTCTCTNTCNGGAAGATANTTTGTTATTCCAACAACAGGTTGTAAACTAGTTTGATCCAACGCTGAGGTTATACCAGTCATAACTTCTGGAAAAACCATATTGGACATCGATGGTATAATCACTGCAACCAAATTAACCCGCTGAGAAGCAAGAGCACCCGCTATTTTATTTGGTACATACCCTAGAGACTTAGTTGCGGTTAATACCTTAGCACGTGTGGTGGCTGACACGTCACCTTTATTTCGCAAAACTCGACTTACAGTCATTTCGGAGACACCCGAAGCTTCGGATACATCTCTCAAAGTAAGGGGGGGNNTTTGTCGTGTCACATTGCTATCCCTATNTTCATAAACTGGCAGGCCCTGAAAAACATTTTACATCTNTGNAAAAAGTGTATCACAGAAGGAAACAAATAAGAAAGCCACTTACGAACCCACAAAAAAGCTTAACTTATCTTTTGCATCAAATATCGGTAATACTCGTTACCTTAATTTACAACTGCAAGNTTACGATGAATNNCTGGCTTAAATTAAATGTNNATATAGTTGTACAACAAGTTATTAAGGTTTTTGAAAAATTACAATTATGAAGAAAATAATACCACTTTTGATAACCCTTCTGTATTCATCGACCGCATTGGCTCAAGAAGCNCCTACCTGTCCTGACCAAGGCTCCGATCCATCTCNATTTTGTTTACCAGGAATGATATGGGATAATGAAACACAAAAATGCGTGGCTATGGTATGATAAGAAACGTCATACGTTTGAAGAGCCAAAATGCTCTCGTCNCNGCTCCCANGCCATTAATANNANANANTTTTTATAAAGNGTTCTGTCAGTTNATATAACNTTCNAATACCNTTATTTTTTANNNGCTTTTTTTATTCCACCAGTTTTATCATTTTTTGAGTTTCTATAATTGCACCTGCCTCTTCTCGGANTTTAAGCATTTCAGGTTTNTTCATNACCCCCGCTAAATGCTCCATGGAAGGGACCTCAGTTACAGCCCAAACTTTATTTTCATTCCCTTCTTCATGNCCATAGGCAAGAAGATTAATTTGATTTTCTTGTCTAAATTTCTCATTTTCAAGCATCAGTTTTTTCCAGTGTTCATAACCTAATGACAGCTCAACATTCGTAATAATTTTCATTTTTGTTTTCCGTTTTTTTATAATGTCTTTNATATAACANTTATGTATCGGATATCGTATTTTTTATCCATTTTAAAATATGAGGAATATCTTAATTTCCNTTGGATGGAANTTTAAAAAANATTANCCGATCCTTCTATAAATAGTCGCCNTTGTTCCAGAATTAACATGGCTNTCTTGCTCAAAAATTTCAATTAGTTTTAACTTAATTAATAGATCTACCGCATTTAGAGCNGCCGGCCTTCCAACTCCTAGTGTTTCTTTAGCAAGTTCAGTTTGCGATAGCGCCCAAGTATCTCCAATCTCACAACGAAGCTTAAAAAGTCCGTAAAGGTAGAATGTATCCCTAGCTAATTTCTTATCAGAATTTCTTAGAATAAGTGATTCTGCGCGTGTTATNGATTTTTCCATCGCATTAACCTTTTTGACAAATNTGTCTTTTAAAGTAACTAAATCTTTCTCAGGNAATTGATCTTCAGAATATTCTCGNACCAGAACAGCAGCAANTTCCCTTAACTTAGTGTGGTTGCAATCAGTATTGGCTACATCCACAGCAACACTTAGGACCAAATTGACNAGTTTATTTTTTNTACTTAAATANTTATTTTGTTTTTCATCAAATGACTGAGAAGTATAGTTCTTACCNGACTGACATTNTTGCTGAATTTGATTTNTATTANTTCTACGNTGTGTAACTTCTTTACGTAATCTAATATAAAATTCATCTAAATTTTTTAATTTATTATCTAANAAACTAATGTAAATTGAATGAAGNGCGACNGCTTTAATTTTTTTTGGGTTTCGTTTAATGTACGTTTTATACTTTTCCTGCCACTCATAAGTTAGCTGGGCATAGTCAGGAAAAGCGTTAACCATTTTAATATTGTCTCGATCATACACCAGACGAAGAACGGCTTGCCACTCTACAAACCTGAGATGCGTACGGGCCTTATCATTATCAATATATTGTATCATTCAGTTAACATTAGTTTTTACTGGAAGCTTCCAAATCTCCTGTAAAGAAGCACTTTAGATTTTAATAATCCAAGACTTTTACATATTCTTTACCATTTTCAAATAATCTCATGATCGTTTATATCCAAGAGACAAATTATGATCAGTTTGACATGTATCTCCCGAGCAACATTCAAAAATATTGGACTTGCAAATTACACACTGTTCGTGCCCATGAACTACAACGGTACTGAGAGGTGATTGACATCTTGGACAGCGCTGGCCGTAATCATTAAACGGGTTTGAATAATTTTCCATCTTTTAAATGATCCACCAAAACACCAGTAAATTAATTATAGGAGTAATCATGTTTAATAGACAAGTTTTAAAGATAAATGGGGTAATCAATATAGCTTGAGAAAATAATGGAAATGCAGTTACATTTGTATAAAGAATTATCAAATAAAGAACCTTACGGTAACCATATAACAAAAATTACATAGAACAAAGCAAGCTAATAGAAAATGAAATATTTCTTTCAAATTTTTACTATTAAAATATTATTATTTGTCCTTACGGGAACCGCGATGGCTTATGAAGAACCAACATTTAAGCTTATAAAAAACACAGATATCTACGAAATAAGATATTATGGAGACAGGCTAGTCGCTACAACCCGACAAATTTCTGGAGAGGATCGAGCTTTCAGGCGCTTGTTTAACTATATTTCTGGTGCGAACGATAATTCATCAAAAATTTCAATGACCGTACCTGTACTTAAATCGGACGACAGAAGTGGTACAGTAATGCACTTCATCTTACCCAAAAATTATTCAATCCAAAATGCGCCGCTACCAAAAGATGGTGATGTTGAATTAGTTTCACTAACGGGCGGATATTATGCTGTGATCAAGTACTCAGGTCGACCAACGACTAAAAGACATAAGATACACGCGGGTTATCTTAAAGATGCTTTAAATAAGCACAGCATTTCTATCAAAAGTGGCCCTATTCAAGCCATTTATAATGGGCCATTCACTCCATTTTTTTTTCGTAGAAATGAAACCATGTATCTTGTGAATTGGGAGTAGCTTCAACTCAGCGGTATCAGTTTAAATAGAGATATTTTACGTGGCACTAAAAAACAGAAATTGGAAGCTTTATTGGATGGTAAATTTAATCAACTATAAAAAATATTACACTTTTTCTTATTTAAATGCTTTCAAATACTAAATTTTCTAATCCATAAGCCTTTGAGTAAGGCTTAATAAATTCTAAATGTTTCAAAAGTTTCAATTCATTTGAGGTTAAAGAATAAGGTGCAACTTCAAACTGCTGCTTTATCGGAGCGGATCCCCAAATCATATAAATAATTTCATTATCAGTCATAAGGCCAATAACGACTGTACGCAGAAATTATTTAGAAACTACACAAATAAAAATTTGTCATTTTTTAAAATTTAAATAAGTGATAAGTTGTAACCATTTAAAATGATGGGAAAAACTCATGGCGCCATCGTCCATAAAATATTTTTATTCAGCTTACTCTGCTTACGCTTACATTGGTCATCAAGATTTTATGAAAATAGTTCACGGATCAGGAAGTAACGTAATTCATAAGCCCTTTGATTTAATGAAATGTCTAAATGATATCGGCTACCACCAAATGGAAAAGCGAACAGCAAAAACTTTAGAATACCAGTTTGGACGACAACGTGACCGGTGGTCGGAATATAGAGGAGTGCAAATTCCAAAAATTACACCATCAACTCACAATAATGGGTCAGAAATTACTGACCTAATTCTAATATCCGCAGTTCAATTAGGTTTAAATATAGATTACTTATGTTATGTGTTCATGCAAAACCATTGGATCAATAATCTAGATTTGAGTAATGAAACCGCTGTGAATGACGTACTTAATGCCCAAGGCCTAGATGCTAAATTGTTAATAAAAAAAGCTTATTCACATGAGACACGAGATGTCTACTCAAGCAACACGGATGAAGCTATTGAGCTTTCTGTTTTTGGTTCGCCCACATACGTCGTGAACGGTGATATGTTTTACGGGCAAGACAACTTACCACTTGTCGAACGTGCGA
>NZVF01000069.1 GCA_002698165.1 Planktomarina sp.
TCGCCCATTCGTGCTGGCGCTAAAAACTCAGCAGATAAATCACGGACAACGAAAACGACCCCATCCAAACTAAGCCCTAACTGATCAATTCCCAGAACATTTACTAGATTTGATCGGGCACGTTCTATAAATTTTAAATAATTAGCGTAGTATACTATCCCACCCATATCAGTATCTTCGTAATAAATCTCAAAATTAAATATATGTGGCATCAACACACTCTTATACGTGCTTCAATCCGCATTGCATGGCTTGGATCATTGGATTGAGGCGGCATAATGGGATCATATGCCGCTTTCAATACCGCCACTATTTCAGGTCGTACAGTAGTTACACCAGTGTCCAAAACCACTAAGGGAGATTGATTTTGAAACACCAGATCCGACCAAAGCAGCATAATTTTTACGACCTGTAACAATGCAAAACTTTCAGCATTTAATTTTTGTAAATCCTCATCCATGCGTAATAAAACAAAACAGGCTTTAATAGCCCCGGTCTCATCAATCGAAATACACGATACTGATTAGCTTGTTCAGCTTCGAGACGTTCCAGAACAATTTTCAAATTAGGTATCATCTGACCTAGGTCTGGAACTCCATACAATTCACTCCAGTCCTTGCAAAAAAAGAACATCAAATTACTTCCGAATTCAGGATCCAAATCCTCTACGCTATGATTTGATGCCAAACACACTGCCTTAATTGCATTATTTATAATACTAAGAGTTTCATCTAAAACCCCAAAAGCCACTGGCGCTATTGGGCGCCCCCATCGAGCAAAAACATAATCGCCATCCGATCGAACAAATAATTCTTCAATTTCTTGCAGTGTTAGCAATCTATTATTCCTGAATATAAATTGGAAGTCTTTCTAAATTTAATTCACTTGTTTTGCCCTAAATTTTTAAAACAGAAATTAAAATACTAACCAAACAGACCGTCTGATACCTCTGGTTTTGGTGCTGGTAATCCAAGATGCACCCAGGCTTTCTGGGCCAAGATACGACCCCGTGGCGTTCTTTGAATTAAGCCTTTTTGCAGAAGAAATGGTTCAATCACTTCTTCAATCGCATCCCGGCTTTCAGATAGTGCAGCTGATAAAGTCTCAATACCAACAGGGCCCCCAGCATAATTGTCCGCGATCAATTTCAAATATCGTCGATCTGCGCCATCAAGACCTACATGATCAACGGCCAGACGTGTTAAAGCGTGATCTGCAATTTCTTGAGTAATTCGTCCATTACCCTCTACTATGGCAAAATCTAAAACTCGGCGTAATAAACGACCAGCAATTCGTGGTGTACCACGAGCACGCTTGGCAATTTCTTCTGCCCCAGCTTCGTCCGTTGGCACTCCTAAAAGCTGAGCATTGCGGGTAACAATTTGATGCAATTCTGAAAAAGTATAAAATTGCAATCGAGTGGGTATTCCAAATCGATCTCTTAACGGCGTTGTTAAAAGTCCCAAACGCGTCGTTGCTCCAACCAGAGTAAATGGTTGCAATTCAATACGCACGGTGCGTGCTGCAGGGCCCTCACCAATAACCAGATCTAGCTCAAAGTCTTCTAATGCGGGGTAAAGGATTTCTTCAACAACCGGATTGAGGCGGTGAATCTCATCAATGAATAGAACATCACGCGGTTCTAAATTTGTCAGTATAGCTGCTAAATCACCTGCCTTTGCCAGCACAGGGCCGCTGGTCATTCTAAAATTTACCCCTAATTCTCTTGCTATAATCTGCGCAAGAGTAGTTTTACCAAGACCGGGAGGACCATAGAACAAAGTGTGGTCCATTGCTTCACCACGCTGCTGGGCCGATTGAATAAATACTTTAAGATTAGAGCGCGCTTCAGCTTGACCAATAAACTCGTCCAGTCCTTTTGGCCTTAATGCTTTGTCACCATCATCTGCTAACCGATCCGGACGTAATGTAGGATCTGGTTCTGCAGTATCAGTCTCTTGTTCGCCCGTCATGGATTTGGCGCCAATTTTTTAAGAGCCTCTCGTATCAAGGTTGTCACATCAGCCCCTTGCATATCACCTAATTCTGCCAACGCCGACGCAGCATCACCTGGAGTATAACCAAGATTGGCCAATGCTGAAAGTGCGTCTGCCTGTGTGGAAGGATCTATTTCGACATGAGGTGACGGCACCGCAATTTCAATAACCTCGCCAGGATCATTTATTTGCGGCGCACCCCCTACCATTGCCATCACACCAGGGGCTTTATCTTTTAACTCAATCACCACCCTTTGTGCAGTCTTGGGACCTACACCCTTGGCGGCTTTCAGTGCGCCCCAGTCACCAAGCGCAATTGCACGACTAACCCCATCAGGGCCCAGCACACCCAAAATTGAAAGTGACGCTTTAGCACCAATTCCTTGCACCGACATCAACAAACGATGCCACTCTTTTTCCACCAGAGACGTAAAGCCAAATAACTGCATCAAATCCTCTCGAACCAGTAAATCTGTATAGAGTGCAACTGCTTCACCAGCTTGCGGCAATGCGGCCAGGGTGCGATCCGAACAATATACCATATAGCCAACACCGTGCACATCCAGCATAACGTGGTCATTGCTGCAATAATCAATGCGNCCTGATAACTTCCCAATCATGCACTTGCTCTTTTAAGCGCTGCCTTAAAATGACCATTGGCCTGGATATGGTGGGCGTGACAGATTGCTATTGCGAGCGCATCTGTAGCGTCAGGCCCAGAAAGAGTGATACCAGGTAGTTGNAGTGCAACCATGTGCTCGACCTGTTTCTTATCCGCATGGCCGACCCCGACAACAGCTTTCTTTACTGCATTTGGTGCATATTCACCAACTTCAAGCCCAAATTTAGCGGGCACTAACATAGCAATACCCCGTGCTTGCCCAAGTTTAAGAGTTCCAGCACCATCCCGGTTTACAAAAGTCTGCTCTACCGCAGCGTGTGTGGGTTGATGCAATCTTACGACATCGCTTAGACAATTGAAAAGGNTTAATAACCTGTCCGCAAGATTGCCAGCAGCCGTCTGACATTGCCCGTTAGCGACGTGTACCATTTTGCTACCATTCGTTTCTACAATNCCCCACCCCATNGATCTCAATCCCGGATCAATACCCAAAACTCTCATGTTATATTCCTCAAGAAGATGCATNAATGNATACAGTAGCACGAAACGCGAACATCTGAAAAGCAATCATTTTGGGTATAAACATACTATCTGATAGTCTTGCATTATTAATTTTACCTAAACTACTGAATCTATTTTTAAATAAACTACAAAATTACGTTTAAACATAAGTATTTTTGCATGCATTTTTGACATGGCCGTTATGCACATTTTCTCCCTAGTATCTAGATTTTAACAGGTCTAAGTGCGTCGTACCCGAAACGATGTTATCTACATCACCTAGACAGAGAAATTTATAGAATGGCATTCATAGACAGATTACATACAACAAATTTTACAATAACACGCACGGTATTTTTAAGATATTTTTTTTCAGTATCTAAAGCTTTCCGTTCATGGAATGACAATCGTATGACACGAAATGCTTTATTACAGCTTAGCCCTCGTCAACTGAAAGANATTGGTTTAGTTCCTGGCGATATTGATCAGATTTCACGTCGCTAAGGTCGTTACAATTATCTTCCCAGTAAAAGGTTGCCGCTTTTTTCTAAATAATTGTAGCAACCTTATTTTCTTAGAAACGTTAATGTNGTCCATTCTTCGATATCTTCCCGATCAAGAAGAATAACCCCATTTTCTTGGTAAGTGTTTACCACTGCTTCCGCTTGCTCAATCAAAAGCCCCGACAGCACTGCAGCTCCACCAATCTTCAGATGCTGCGCTATAGCCGGCGCCAAATCAATTAGTGGGCCCTTCAAAATATTTGCAAAAATCAAATCAAATGGTGCCGCCTCTAAAAGCTCTGGAGCACTAAAGCCAGTTGACTCCAAACATCTAACACGACCTATCAAATTATTAGCCTGCAAGTTGGCGTTCGCAACCTCTANTGCAATAGGATCAATGTCGCTAGCAATCACATTGCCCGACGACATATGTGCTGCAGCCATTGCTAAAACAGCGGTCCCACATCCCAAATCTAATACATTATTAAAAATATAACCGTTATCTAAAAGGCGGTCATAAACCCTAAGGCAACCTAAAGTAGTACCATGGTGACCTGTTCCAAAGGCCATAGCGGCCTCAATTAATAATCCAANCCGCTCAGCAGGGAGATGTTTAGCGTCATGGCTGCCGTAGATAAAGAAGCGGCCTGCTTCAACAGGTGGTAGTTCTCGGCGAACTTTGGCCACCCAGTCTTGGTCTGGAACCTCAGAAACAACAAAAGATTTTGCACCATAGGCCGCAGATAAAAGTGCTAAGCTTATGTCATTTGGTACNTCTAAAAAATAACCCCCTACTTCCCAGAAGCCCTTACCATCTTCAACTTCAAAAACACCNACGCCTGTTGGAGCTGGTTCAAGTGTTTCCAGAGCCTCCCCAAGGGCTATAGCTTTTGATTTATCAGGTAACGTAGTAAGCGCCGTGTAAGTCAGCATAACAAACTCCGATCGTTAGGCCAGTTAGCTTGTCTTTAACATCATCAAAATTGCCAGTTTTAAATATTTTTTCAGTACATCTTTGTTTTCAACTGAATACTNCAAACGCACTTTTTAATATTAATAAAATTAAATTGAGCAGCTTACGCCAGTCCCGCCAATACCGCAGTATCCACGTGGATTTTTTGCTAAATACTGTTGATGGTATTCTTCAGCATAGTAAAAGGTAGGTGCTGTCACGATTTCACTTGTAACTGGACCAAATCCAGCAGATNGCAATTTTACTTGAAATTTATCACGACTTGCTTGTGCTGCTTTTTTTTGTTCCAGAGAGTAAGTATAAATCCCAGACCTATATTGAGTNCCNCGATCATTNCCCTGTTGCATTCCTTGGGTTGGATCGTGACCTTCCCAGAAAACTTTCAACAAATCTGCGTAATCAATAACAGTTGGATCAAAAATTAGTCGTACAACTTCATTGTGTCCTGTTTTTCCCGAACACACCTCCTCATATGTNGCGTTCGGTGTGTAACCCCCNGCATAACCGACCATGCTTATCCAGACACCATCAAGCTTCCAAAACATGCGCTCAACCCCCCAGAAACATCCCATGCCAAACATAGCTTCATGAAAGCCATCCGGCACTTCTGACTTTAAGGGCCTACCCGATAAAAAATGATTATTGGCCGTCCTCAACGCAAGCCCACGGCCAGGCAAGGCTGATGCAGCATTTATCATTTCAAATTTATTCTGTGATCTAAAAAACATTGGCAAACTCCCCCTATCGATCTTNATTTAGTCTTTTTTTTTCAACAATCCATTTATCTGCTAAATACTCACCTGCATAAAATTGTTTCATAGCCTGGTGNTGGAGCGCGTGGTATCAAAAAAGCTAATACCAAGGAAATTATAGCCATCACCGCTGCCACAAAGAAAACCAAACTGGGTGATAGTAGCCACAAAAAGCCCATAGCCAAGGGAAGCCCAACCGCCCCAATATGATTTATTGTAAATGCTACGGCTGCTGTAGGGGCAATGTCAGCTGGATCTGCTATTTTTTGAAAATAGGTTTTTAAAGCCAATGCAAAGGAAAAAAATAAATGGTCAATTATAAATAAAACTCCAGCTAGAACCGCACCCCAACTAAATACGTAAATCCCGCCATATGCCAAAAATACAAAGGTTAAACCAGAGTATTCCAAAAGTAACGTTTTACGTTCCCCATAACGGGCCACTGCCTTTCCAAAAATGGGGCCTAACAACATATTCAGAGCAAGGTTCACCAAATAAAGACTAGTCAATTCATGAACATCAAACCCAAATCGCTCTACCATCATAAAGCCAGCAAAAACCATAAAAATTTGACGGCGCGCTCCAGCCATAAACTGTAATGCGTAGTAAAGCCAATATCGCTTTCGTAAGATCATCGTCTTGCGCTGGGGCGTAGGTGACTGAAACTGTGGATAAAGTAAAATACAAACTGCAGCCAAGGCNGCAGTTGCTCCTCCAGAAATCATGTAAACAATATTGTAACTCAGGCTAAGCCACTCCCACGTAACAACAATAAGACCAAAAGCGAACAATGATGCAGCAGAACCAACGGCCAGAAGCCAGCCCAAAACTTGAGGCGCNCNATATTTAGGAATCCATTGTAATTGTAGAGATTGATTTACAGTTTCATAGTAATGAAACCCAATGGAAGAAAGCATTGTGAGCGTCAAAATACCACTAATTTGTGGAAACCAAGCCGTAAAAGCTGTAGCTGCGCCCAACAACACCAACGAAACCAATCCAAGTATTTGTTCACGTACAAAAATAATAACGAAAATTACACCAACTGCTAGAAAACCAGGGATTTCACGGATGGTGTGTAATAATCCAATGTCAACACCATCAAAGTTGGCAACCTCAACTACAAAATTATTCAGCAATGCATACCAAGTTGAGAACGCTATAGGCATCGCTATGGCCATTATAAATAATAAAAAGATTGGNCGGCGCCAAAAAGGAAATTGTTGGGCATTTGCCAATGTAACTATTTGCACTGCAGCACCCCATTAACGATTATATGAGTATAGTATCACCGTATTGANANTCCAGCTTTTAAGCTTGAANTTTCTCTATACCTTCATAATGGTGTTACTTCCATTAATCAAAGCTGTGGAAAAGGCTGAACNATGNCCCTGATCACTACCATTCAAGACCTAAAAGTTATCTATAAAAGTCGTGTTCCAAAAATGTTTTACGATTATTGCGAAAGTGGTAGTTGGACTGAACAAACATTTCGAGATAATGTCACCGATTTTTCTANAATTCGCCTGCGTCAACGTGTGGCTATTGATATGTCTAAACGATCAATAAAAACAAAAATGTTAGGGCAAGATGTTTCAATGCCAGTAGCACTTGCACCAGTAGGTTTAACTGGAATGCAAAGTGCAGACGGGGAAATTAAGGCAGCGAGGGCTGCTGCAGCTTTTGGCGTACCTTTCACCCTNTCAACTATGTCTATATGTTCAATCGAGGATCTTGCTGTAAATACCGAAGCACCGTTCTGGTTTCAGCTGTATGCTATGAACGATGAGAATTATACTGATCGCCTAATACAACGAGCAAAAGATGCAAACTGCTCTGCATTGGTGATAACAGTTGACTTGCAACTGTTAGGTCAACGTCACAAAGACCTAAAAAACGGCCTGTCTGCACCGCCCAAACTAACTCCCAAAAGTATTATAAATTTAGCCACTAAGTGGCGTTGGTGTCTGGATATGTTAAGAACAAATCGGCGGTCCTTCGGCAATATTGTAGGTCATATAGAGGGAGTAACTGACAACACATCCCTGGCAGCCTGGACTTTAGAGCAATTTGATCAATCTCTAGATTGGAAAAAAATTAAACGTNTAATGAAAAAATGGGGTGGAAAAGTAATCCTAAAGGGTATTCTNGAACCTGAAGACGCCAAAATGGCTGTTAACTTAGGCGCGAATGCAATTATAGTTTCCAACCATGGAGGACGACAGTTAGACGGCGCTTTGTCATCAATCAGGATGCTACCTAANATTGTGGCNGCCGTCGACGGAAANTGCGAGGTTTGGGTAGATGGCGGCATTAGAAGTGGGCAGGATATTCTCAAGGCGAAAGCATTAGGTGCGACTGGAACACTGATAGGCAGGCCATACATTTATGGGCTTGGGGCNATGGGGCAATTAGGCGTAACCACTGCACTGCANATTCTTCAAAAGGAGTTAGATATGACAATGGCNTTGTGCGGTCACCGAGACATAAACAATGTAANACGCGACATTCTTTACATCCCAAAAGATTTTGAAGGTAACTGGGCAAAATAAACACAATGAGTTTAATAGGCTGATGTAAGCGTAAATAATAGTTTATCATCAATACAAAATTAGATTTTTTGCAATCGACCAAGTATTAAAGCAAACGGAATGCAAACTAGACTAAGAACTCCCGTGCACAAAAATGCAATGCGAAGCCCTTGCAGTTCAGAAATAATTCCCATTAGGGCGGGCGCTAAAAAGAAACCGGCGAAGCCCATTAGAGCAACGCGTGAAATTGCTTCAGTTCGGAAATGATCAGGGACGTATTTACCTACAAGAGCTAATCCTGTCGGGCCAATCACCGAAACTCCAAGACCTAAAGTGCCAAAACCAAAATAAGCCCAAACCGGTG
This sequence comes from Planktomarina sp., assembly GCA_002698165.1. Taxonomy (GTDB): domain Bacteria; phylum Pseudomonadota; class Alphaproteobacteria; order Rhodobacterales; family Rhodobacteraceae; genus Planktomarina. The sequence goes on from NZVF01000069.1 coordinate 8,244, forward strand.
TCGGTGCCCATGCTACNATAATTGCACCAATAGCAGTTACAATAGTCNCACCTATAATTAATCTATATTCTGAAAACGCTTCCGATACNGACTGACCTAAAAAACGGCCTATGGCCATTGTTATGCCAAGCATCGCTGGACCCAAGGCACCCTGAGTGGCTTTACCCTCTAATGTCCGTTCGATGTGTATTGCTGACCATGCTTCGACCGTGGCTTCAGTCATAAAAGCAACCAAAACAATTGAACCACATATTAAGATTGGCCAAACAGGATAATTAAAAAATCCTGGCTGACCAATTGAGGTTTTGAGGATATTTATTTTCAGAAAAGTTGACATTACTAAGATCAAAAAGCCAACGATTAGAAAAGTTGTACCAGCATCAATGTGCGCTTGTCGCGCAAAACCACTAGCGATCGCTCCTGCGGCATAACTCAAAGAAAACATGCCATGGCTTGCATTCATCAATGGACGTTTGTGCAACTGCTCCAACTCACTCACACGCGTGTTCATGATTACTTCTGCTACGCCATGCGCAGCCCCCACGATGGTCATGGATAGACCAAAGGTAAATGCGTCAAAGGCAAAGCCTGGTAAAAAGAAAACCGCGCCTAATAATGCTGTAGATAATTGTAAGCCCCTATTGCCTAAAATGCGATCAAGCTTCGGCGCCAACCACATGGACACCACAAGACCAAAAGCATTACACATGAGCAGTAACCCAAAAGTTGCATCATTTACATCAATCTTCATTTTTAAATCTGGCACATAAGCTGCGAAACAGCCCCAAAAGAGGCCTACTGATACAAACGCAATTGATGGTTTACGAGTTAAAATAAAGGCATTTTGTACTTTCATGGTAAGCTGTTTTCATAAGATTGGGTCTGTCGCAAGAAACAAAGTAAACAAAGGCTTCCCATTTCCACAATTTAGCCCTATACGGCGCACTTTAACGGGGCATACACCCTTGGAGGATGCCCCCTCAGTTTAAGGATATAACCATGGCAGAACAGATCCCTGATCTTAACGCTTCGGTACGGATGGGGACAGGCAAGGGGGCCGCCCGTCAATCTCGCCGCAATGGCAACGTACCAGGCATCGTGTTTGGTGGTGATACAGACCCACTTCCAATCGAAATACCTTTTAATAAGCTATTTCAGCTTCTTAAAGCCGGTCGTTTTAAATCAACATTGTTCAACCTCAAGGTAGATGGCCACGATGATGTTCGTGTTATTTGCCGCGACGTTCAGAGGGATGTGGTCAAGGACCTTCCTACGCACCTCGACCTTATGCGGCTCCGCCGCACAACAAAAATTGCTTTATTCATACCAATTGAATTTTTGAATGAAGATACGTGTCCCGGCTTGAAAAAAGGCGGTGTCCTTACTTTGGTAAGACCAGAGATCGAGCTCGTTGTAACTGCAAATGATATCCCAGAAAAAATTCAAATTGATCTTGCAGGACTAGAGGTAGGCGACGTGATCACGATCTCATCAGTAACACTTCCCGAAGGCGCGAAACCGTCTATTGATCGCGATTTTGTTATTGCCAATGTTTCTGCTCCATCCGGTCTACGCTCTTCCGAAAATGAAGATGAAGAGACTGATGAAGAAACAATTGTTGAAGGTGAAGATGGTGAAGAGGCTCCAGCACCGGAGGAATAAACCATATTTTTGAGACTAAATTCTAAAAAGTCCCATCTGACTGGTGGGGCTTTTATAATTTGAGCTTGTTGCAAATCACATTACTAACTTTCAACTTTCAACTTTGAACGTTAACCTTACATAATGAAACTTTTCGTAGGCCTAGGGAACCCTGGCAGAGAATATGCCCTAAACCGTCATAATATAGGATTTATGGCGTTAGACCGTATTGCCGAGGACCATGATTTTGACCCGTGGCGAAATAAATTTCAAGGGCAATTTTGCGAGGGGCGGTTGGGTTCTAAAAAGGTTCTACTGCTCAAGCCAAGCACCTTTATGAACCTCTCTGGGCAATCGGTAGCAGCAGTTGCGCATTTTTACAAACTTACTTTAGACCAGATATTTATTTTTCATGATGAATTAGATTTAGCACCCAACAAATTGAGAATAAAACAAGGTGGCGGGCATGCTGGCCATAATGGCTTGCGATCTATTCACTCCCATCTTGGCGCCGATTATTCCCGCATCCGGCTAGGAATAGGACATCCTGGGAATAAAAACGCCGTATCAAAATATGTTTTAAAAGACTTTTCTAAAACAGAACAGAGCCAGGTAAGTTCACTGCTTCAGGGGATCAGTGATGGGATTATCCACTTAGCCAGCGACGAGCAATCACAGTTTATGAATGCAGTTGCACTTAAAAAGCTAACTCCTCATTCCCCAAAAAAAGTTCCTGTCAAAAAAATAAAACCTAAACCACTTAAGACGAGTCCAGATATGCGCAGTCCAATACTACGTCTTTTAGACAAATTTAAGTGATTGAATAATCTCTCAAAATAACATTATTGTTGCTACAATTTAAAAGGTGGAGCCATTCTTAAAGATATAGAAGTTAATGTTATGGGCCTACCTCTGGCTCAATGTTCAAAAACTCCTTTAACAGGTTTTTTTCGTGACGGATCCTGTAATACTTGCTCTGAGGATACAGGTAGCCACACGGTGTGTGCCGTAATGACTGCTGAGTTTTTAGCTTTCTCAAAATATCTTGGCAACGACTTAAGTACACCCCGAAAAGAATTTGGTTTTCCCGGTATAAACCCCGGGGACAGTTGGTGTCTTTGCGCCGGGCGCTTTTTACAGGCGCATCAGGAGAACTGCGCTCCTAAAGTAAATTTATTAGCAACCCACCAAAAGGCATTGGAAATCGTTCCCATTGAGGTTTTGCAACTCTATGCAGTTTAATCTTTAGCTAGTTAAAATCATAAAGATCAAAATAATTTACATTAATTCGAAAAGTCACGCACCAGTATTCATCTCAACGCCTAGTGCTGTTGCTACAGTGAAAATGTCTTTGTCTCCCCTTCCACACATATTCATAACGATAAGATGATCACTGGGTAATGTGGGAGCGATTTTCATTACATGGGCTAATGCATGGCTTGGTTCCAATGCTGGAATAATACCTTCCAGTTCACATGAGAGTTGAAAAGCCTCCAACGCCTCTACATCTGTGATGGAAACGTATTGAGCCCTACCAATCTCATGCAACCAAGCATGTTCTGGACCTATCCCTGGATAATCCAGACCCGCAGAGATCGAAAAGCCTTCTAAAATTTGTCCATCATCGTCTTGTAGTAGATAAGTACGGTTGCCATGCAAAACACCAGGCCGGCCGCCAGTCAAAGAGGCGCAATGCTCCATTTTAGAGTTAACCCCCTTACCACCAGCCTCAACACCGATGATGTTAACCTCTTTATCATCCAGAAAAGGAAAGAATAAACCCATAGCGTTTGAGCCACCGCCAATAGCGGCTATTAAGGTATCAGGCAATCGGCCTTCTTGGCCTAATATTTGATCTTTAGTTTCCTTACCAATAATCGACTGAAAATCACGAACCATAGCAGGATAAGGATGCGGTCCTGCAACAGTCCCAATACAATAGAAAGTATCACGGACGTTAGTAACCCAATCGCGCAACGCATCGTTCATAGCATCTTTTAGAGTACCTCTACCAGATGTAACAGGCACAACTTCGGCGCCCAATAGCTTCATTCGAAACACATTTGGAGCTTGCCTCTCAACATCATGCGCACCCATGTAAACAACGCACTTCAAACCAAATTTAGCACAGACAGTCGCTGTAGCCACTCCATGTTGACCAGCTCCTGTTTCGGCAATAATTCGGCTTTTACCCATCCGTCGGGCCAAAATTATTTGCCCTAAAACATTATTAATCTTATGTGCACCAGTATGATTTAGCTCATCACGCTTCAGATAAACCTTTGCTCCACCAAGATGTTTGGTTAATCTGTCAGCAAAATAAAGAGGACTAGGTCGGCCAACATAATTTACCCACAAATCATTCATCTCATTCCAAAAGGAGTCATCCGTTTTTGCAAACTCATATTGAGCTTCAAGATCTAAAATTAGCGGCATTAAAGTTTCAGAGACAAAGCGGCCACCAAACTTGCCAAAACGGCCCTGTTCGTCAGGCCCAGTCATAAAACTGTTAAACAGATCATCGGGCATTGGGTTCTCCAATTCAACTTTAATTAAGAGTAATTCATAACAGGCAATGAGATGACTTTTATGAAATTGATTTACGTTTTCTATATGTTAGCGTGTTTTACAAATTCAGCCATTAAATAGGAACTGTTTTTTCCCGGAGCAGTCTCTATACCAGAGCTCACATCTACTTGATTAGCACCTGAAAGCTTAATTGCCGACGCAACATTATCAGGCGTCAAACCGCCTGCAAGCATCCAAGGAACTTGCCAAGTTTTGTTGGTTAAAAGCTCCCAGTCAAATAACATACCATTGCCTCCAGGTAAGTCTGATCCAGGATTAGGTTTAGCATCTAACAACAATTGGTCCACGACCTCTCCATAATACTCTGCTTTTTTTATATCCTGAAGATCACCAATTCCAACTGCCTTCATTATAGGAAGTCGATAACGTTCCTTTATTTCAAGTATCCTTTGACGGTTTTCGCTACCGTGTAATTGCAACATATCCAGGTCAACAGCAGAAATAAGGTTATCAATGAAGTTATTATCACCATCCACTATTAACCCAACTTTAGTTATGTTTGGGGGTGTTGCTTTCACAAGTAGTTTAGCAGTTTCTATTTCTAAATTACGTGGTGATTTCGAAAAAAACACAAAACCCACATAAGACGCTCCAGCATAAGCCGCAGCCTCTATATCGTTTAAACTTGTAAGCCCACAAAATTTGCACTTTACATCCATTTTNACTCAAGAAACCTTGTCAATCAGAGACAAAACATCATCCTGATCAGANTTGTCAACTGATTTTAATTTACTAATTTCTTGTTCAAGTCGTACCGTTTCTCGACGATTTTTTCTAGATGTTAGCCTNTGNTTCAGAGTGCGCAGCCATTCCCCAAAAAACCCAATTAGGAGACCAANAGCTGCAGAAANAAAAACAACCACAAACAATGGNGCCTCTAATNTAANGTCATAGCCCACATANTTTGTAATAGATAAAGGAAAGAGAGATAGTTCAACCAATTTAATATTTGCCAAAGCAAAACTNAGCAGGGTCAATCCAATCACGATTAGGCCCAGATATCTTAAATACCGCATGTCTATTTACCGTTTAGGCGGTCCCTCAAAAGCTTTCCAGTTTTAAAAAAAGGTACATGCTTCTCTTCAACGGCAACTGGTTCTCCTGTTCGCGGATTTCGCCCATTTCGCGAACCACGCTTCTTAACAGAAAAAGCACCAAAACCTCGCAATTCAACTCTATCACCACCAGCCATTGTATCAATTATTTCCTCAAAAATTGTACTAACAATGCGTTCAACATCACGCTGGTATAGGTGCGGATTCTCATCCATAAGCTTTTGAACTAATTCTGAACGTATCATATTTTCCCCTTAAAATGCAAAGCTATGGAACCCACAAGCGCAAGCTGAACCCTCACAGAAAAATAGACCTCAATAGAACCGAATGTCTAATGTTATCAAACAAAATATTAAAAATTTATACTTTTTTTTATAAAAAAGACCCTAAATCGCAAAAAAGTAGGACTTTTTAACAGAAAATTTTCAAATAGCAGGATATCGATTCGTAAGTGGGCCCGATCAATCCGGAGCCCACTTACCACTTTTTAACATAGATATTATTTAATCATCTGTCTTTAGAGCAGCTCCCAGTATATCGCCAAGAGACGCTCCCGAATCTGATGAACCGTATTGTTCGACCGCTTCTTTTTCTTCCGCTATTTCACGAGCCTTTATCGATAAACCTAAGCGGCGGGTTTTGCTATCAATATTAGTAACACGAACATCGACTTTGTCACCTAAACCAAATCGATCAGAGCGCTGTTCAGCACGGTCACGAGATAAATCTGAACGACGTATAAAGGACTTAGTTCCTTCGTAGACTACTTCTATTCCACCATCTTCAATTGACGTCACTTCTACAGTGATAATAGATCCACGTTTAACCCCACCAACAGCTTCGGCAAACTTATCACCACCCATGGCTTTTACTGATAGGCTAATGCGCTCCTTTTCAACGTCAACTTCAGATACAACTGCTTGAACCAAGTCACCTTTTCGGTATTCACTAATGACGTCTTCACCGCGGCCTTCCCAGGTCAGATCTGATAAATGAACCATCCCATCAATATCACCCTCTAACCCAATGAATAAACCAAATTCAGTTATATTTTTGACTTCTCCCTCAACTTGGCTGCCCTCAGGGTTTTGCTCAGCAAAAACTTCCCATGGATTGCGCTGGGTTTGTTTTAAACCAAGAGATACACGACGTTTCACATCGTCAATTTCCAAGACTATCACGTCAACTTCTTGGCTCGTAGACACAATTTTTCCAGGGTGAACATTTTTTTTGGTCCACGACATTTCAGATACATGCACCAAGCCCTCAACACCAGCCTCGAGTTCAACAAACGCTCCATAGTCAGTGATATTGGTTACACGCCCTTTATGTTGTGACTCTAATGCATATTTCACTCCAACAATTTCCCACGGATCATCCATCAACTGTTTCATTCCAAGGCTGATCCGGTGCGTATCTTTATTAATTTTAACAACCTGAACTTGTATAGTCTCACCTATTGTCAGGATTTCTGATGGATGGTTGATACGACGCCAGGCCATATCAGTCACATGCAACAACCCATCTACTCCACCCAAGTCAACGAATGCACCGTATTCGGTAATATTTTTTACAATACCATCAACACTATCGCCTTCAGCCAATTTTCCAATAACTTCAGCGCGTTGTTCAGCACGCGATTCTTCTAGTATTGCACGTCGTGAGACAACAATATTACCACGACGTCTATCCATTTTGAGAATTTGAAACGGTTGCTTAAGACCCATCAAAGGGCCAGCATCCCTAACAGGACGCACGTCAACCTGACTACCAGGCAGAAATGCCACGGCCCCGCCTAAATCTACTGTAAAGCCACCCTTCACGCGGCCAAAGATTGCACCATCAACCCGTATCTCGTCCGCGTGGGCTTTTTCCAAACGGTCCCAAGCTTCCTCGCGACGAGCCATTTCACGACTTATGACGGCTTCGCCTTTCGCATTTTCTGCAGCACGTAAAAAAACTTCAACCACGTCCCCAACAGAAATTTCAGGTGGCTCGCCAGGGTCTGCAAATTCTTTAACGTCAACTCGCCCTTCCATTTTATAGCCAACGTCAACGATTGCTTGTCCAGCTTCTATTGCGATAATTTTACCCTTTACGAC
>NZVF01000070.1 GCA_002698165.1 Planktomarina sp.
AACAGATGAAGGTAACTATATCCTTGACCTTCATTTGGGCAGAATTGGTGATCCAGCAACCCTGAATGTCACACTAAATCAGGTACCTGGTGTTGTTGAAAATGGGTTATTCGTGAATATGTGTGATTTGATTTTGATTGGTGATGAAGATGGTACGGTTTACGAAAAAGCTAAAGCAGGTTAACATGAATTTCTTAAATTTATAGTGATCAGAAAATCCGGATGCCTATGCACCTATAATGATTGAACGGACGAAGATGGATTTTGATTATGACCTTTTTGTAATTGGTGGTGGTTCAGGTGGTGTACGCGCGGCTCGTGTAGCAGCCTCTAAATCTGGTACCAGAATAGGAATTGCTGAAGAGAGCCGTTATGGTGGAACCTGCGTGATCCGTGGTTGCGTGCCAAAGAAGTTGATGGTGTTTGCCTCCAGCTATGCGCCCGCAATGAGACAGGCAGTTTCCTATGGTTGGGATGTCTCTACTGGGGCTTTTGACTGGCCAGCCTTTCAGATAAATTTAGAGAAGGAGCTCGATCGCTTAGAAGCAGTATACCGTAAGCTGCTAAAAAATTCAGACGTTGAAACTTTTGATTTACGTGCAACTGTCACAGGCCCGCATGAAGTTTGTTTAGCTGATGGCCGCAAACTCACTTCTAAAATTATCTTGATAGCGACTGGTGGGGTCCCTTCAATACCTTTGATCGAGGGTGCGGAACACGTGATTACTTCTAATGAAATTTTTCATCTTAAAAAATTACCAAAAAGGATATTAATAGTGGGCGGCGGCTACATCGCCTGTGAATTTGCCGGTATTTTAAATGGTTTCGGAGTAGACACTCATCTTTGGTATCGAGGGCCAAAAGTGTTACGTGGTTTCGACGAGGAGGCCCGAGATGTAATTACCCAGGGAATGAAAGAGCGTGGCGTAATAATTACTACAGAAACTGAAACCACAAAAATTGATAAAATTGAAGGTGGTTTCGTCGTTGCTGATATTAGCGGAGTGGAACATACCTTTGATCTGGTGATGTATGCCACTGGACGGCGGCCTAATACTCAGGATCTTGGTTTAGAGGAAATCAACATTAATCTTGATGGCCCTGGTGCTGTGGAAGTAAATAATTACTCGCAAACGCCGATAGCCTCAGTATACGCCATTGGTGATGTGACTGATCGTGTAAACCTTACGCCTGTAGCTATTCGTGAGGCTATGGCTTTTGTTGAAACTGCCTTTAATGGTAATCCAACACCAGTAGATCATTCACAAATTCCTTCGGCAGTCTTTACTCAGCCGGAATATGGTATGATTGGTTTAAGCGAAGATGAGGCGCAAAAAAGAGAACCGATTGAAGTGTATACTACTAATTTCAGACCTATGAATACTGCATTTATTGATGAACCTAATAAAGTTCTGATGAAACTTATTGTAAGTCAAGCTACACGGAGAGTATTGGGGTGTCATATTGTGGCGGATGGCGCAGGTGAAATGATTCAGATGGCCGGTATTGCTGTAAAGATGGGTGCAACAAAAGAAGACTTTGATAAGGTTTGCGCTGTCCACCCAACCATGTCAGAAGAATTAGTAACTATGAAATCTCCAATACGAAAAGCTTGAATACTTATAAGAAAACCCCAGGTATATAGAACCTGTTTAAAGACTGAAAAAGGAATTTGCTTAATGGCAGAAAATAATGGCGGTCCTTGGGGCGGCGGTGGAAGCGGCAGCGACAAGGGTAATAAAAACGGCGGTGGTGGCGACGGGCGTAAGCCAGATGTTCCGCAAATCCCAGAGATCGATGAATTAATGCGCAAGGGTCAGGAACAATTACGTGTTCTGATGGGTGGAAAAGGCCGTGGTGGTGGTGGCTCATCGAGTGAAGGTGGTGCCGGTTTGCCTCGTGGTACATTTCTGTTTGGGGGATTGGCCGTGATTTCTATGTGGCTTTTCGCATCTTTTTATACTGTTAAACCGGAAGAGCAGTCGGTTGAACTTTTCTTAGGTGAATTTAATCAGATTGGCACAAATGGTTTGAATTTTGCGCCTTGGCCCTTAGTAACTTACGAGAAATTTAATGTTACAACCAACCGTACGGAGTCTTTGGGTATCAATGGCAGTCGTGACAGCGGTTTAGGATTGATGCTCACAACTGACGAGAACATCGTTGATATAGATTTCCAAGTCGTATGGAATATTAAAAATGCTCGTGATTTTTTATTCAGTCTCAAAGAGCCTGAGCTTTCTGTCCGTGCCATCTCAGAAGCCGCAATGCGTGAGGTAATTGCTCAGTCCGAATTGGCTCCAATTTTGAATCGAGACCGTGCAGCGATTGAAGCTAATGTGCGTCAGTTAATCCAGAAAACGTTGGATCAGCGTGAAACAGGTATTTCAGTGTTGCGTGTCAACTTTAATAAGGTGGATCCTCCGAGCCGGCAGGTAATTGTAACCGCAGTTGATGGGACGCAGGCTCGGGTCTCTGTAATTGATGCTTTCCGTGACGTACAAGCTGCGGAACAAGAACGAGATCAACGGGAACGTCAAGCGGATGCTTACGCGAATCAACGCGGAGCAGAGGCGCGTGGGGCCAGTGCGGAAATTAAAGAAGCCGCCGAAGGCTATCGTGCTAAAGTTGTCAATGCGGCCCTAGGTGAGGCCAGTCGTTTTACAGCAGTTTTAAAGGAGTATAAGGCAGCACCTGAGGTAACACGTCGTCGACTTTATATCGAAACATTGGAGAAGGTTTTGGGTAATGTTGACAAAATCATAATGGACAATGGTGATGGTGGATCTGGTGTTGTGCCGTACTTGCCACTGAACGAATTGCGAAAGAGCTCATTAGGGGGATCGAACTGATGTCGATGAAAATCCGTTTAACATTAATATTTGCCGTTGTGATCGCGGTTATTGGCCTGATGTCGATTTTTATTGTTGATGAGCGTGAGAAAGCTCTTGTGTTGCGATTTGGCCAAATTAAACAAATAAAAACCGAGCCTGGATTAGGATTTAAGTTTCCTTGGTTGGATCAGGTCGTTCGATTTGAAGATCGAATTTTGCAATTGGAAACACCTCTTATTGAGGTCACTCCCGCTGACGATCGTCGCTTGGAGGTGGATGCCTTTGTTTTATATCGAATAGCAGATATCGTTCAATTCCGGCAAGCGATGGGTGCGGGAGGCGAGCGCGAAGCTAGTATTCAGTTGAATGACATTTTGGACGGCCAAATCCGAGCGGTCTTGGGTGCGGATGGAGTTACCTCAAATGCTATTCTATCGCCTGAAAGAGCCGCTTTGATGGAGAGCATTCGCGAGGCAGCCCAAGTGCGGGCCACCGATCTTGGGCTTGTTGTTGTTGATGTGCGGTTACGTCAAACTAATTTGCCAGAACAGAATTTTGATGCAACGTTACAACGAATGATCGCTGAAAGAGAACGTGAGGCAACGGACGAACGTGCACGTGGTCGTGAGGCGGCGCAACGTGTTACCGCTCTTGCTGATCGTACCTACGAAGAGATCTTATCTGAGGCGCGAAAGGATGGCTTGATTATTGAAGGTGAAGCGGACGCTCAACGGACAAAAATCCTGGCAGAAGCCTTTGGTGCTGACCCAGAATTTTTTGATTTTTATAGGTCTTTGAGAGCTTATGAAACATCTATAAGGGCAGAAAATTCAACCTTGGTCATACCCCCCGACCATGAGTTTTTAAATTATCTTCAATCCTCGTTGCCACGTTCGAGCGAGTGATTGACAAAATTCTACTAGGCCTTGGGGCCGTTTTAATATTAGAGGGGCTGGTTTATTTGCTGGCCCCTCATTCTGTTGAGGTACTGCTTAAGTATCTAAAACTATTGTCAATCTCGGACCGAAGAAAGTTTGGAGCCCTTTTATTTGTTTTTGGGTTCATTTTAATTTTAATAATTTCTTAACGTTTTCTGAACCAAATAAAGGTCTCAAATCTGTCTTATACAATGACTTACCATTGTGTTGAAAATCTTTCGTACTATATCCATATTTATGAGACTGACTACGAGCAGGCCTGCGAATGGTAAGCAAAATTATAAGGAGATACTGATGAAATTATTAGCTAGATTCGCGCCGAACACATTACATTTGAGCAGTTTCTTTTGGCTTTCTTTGCTAGTTTTTCTCATGTCTTTTGTGAAAGCTAGTCATTTATCTGCGCAGTTAATGCCAAACAGCTTTGCTGACTTAGCGGAAAAAATTAGCCCTTCAGTGGTAAATATTACAACTTCAACAGTTGTAGCTGGCCGAGCTAATCAAATTCCGCGTGGTATCGTACCCAAGGGCTCTCCTTTTGAAGAATTTTTTAAAGAATTTGATGATCGCCGGCGAGATGACAGTCCGCGTCCGCGGCGCTCGTCAGCGCTGGGTTCGGGATTTGTCATATCAAACAGCGGTTATATAGTTACAAATAATCACGTCATTGATGGGGCTGACGAAATTGAGATCGAGTTTTTTTCAGGTAACACTCTGCCTGCAAAGGTAATTGGGACAGATAAAAACACTGATATAGCGGTATTAAAAGTTGAGCCAAAGACACCCCTTGAATTTGTTGGTTTTGGGGATAGTGATGTTGCAAGGGTTGGTGATTGGGTTGTGGCGATGGGCAATCCTATGGGCCAGGGTTTTTCGGTCTCGGCTGGAATAGTATCAGCCCGAAATAGAGCGTTAGCTGGTATTTATGATGATTATATCCAAACAGATGCAGCAATAAATCGGGGCAATTCTGGCGGACCATTGTTCAATCTTAAGGGAGAGGTAGTGGGCGTAAATACCGCTATTTTATCTCCAAATGGGGGGTCCATTGGGATTGGGTTTTCTATGGCATCCAATGTGGTGAGCCGCGTGGTAGACCAATTAATTAAATTTGGTGAAATTCGGCGCGGCTGGTTAGGGGTACGTATTCAAGATTTAGACGAAGATATTGTTGAGAGTATAGACGGCTTAGACGAACTGGCTGGAGCTCTAGTTTCTGGTGTTCCAGATGGTCCTGCTAAAGATGCTGGAATGCTTCAAAATGACGTTATAATTGTATTCGATGGGCACGCAGTGGAAGACGTACGAGATTTAGTTCAGACAGTTGGCAATACTGAAGTCGGCAAAGCCGTAGACGTTGTTGTGTTACGAGAGGGAAATGAAGTTACTTTGAGTGTAACCCTAGGTTTGCGCGATGATGAAAAACTTGCCTCGACAGATGAGGGTTTAGAAAAAAAAGGTATCCCAGAAAAAAATAAGAAAATCGAAAACCTTGGTATTACGCTATCCAACTTAACAGAAGAAATTCGTTCCGGGCTTGGTTTGAATTCTAGTGCACAGGGTGTGGTCGTCATGGATGTCATTGATACTTCTGAGGCTTACGAAAAAGGCTTGCGTTCCGGTGATTTGATAACGGAAGCAGGACAGAAAAAAATCACCAATATTTCTGAATTTGAGGGGCAAGTAAANGCTACAAAAGACGGCGGTCGCAAAACCATGTTACTTCTCGTTNGANGAGGCAATGACCCTAAGTTTTTGGCGCTAACAATTCAAAAGTAAAAANTATGCAAGCGCGTAATTGTAAANTTTTTTAAAGCTAGTTCATTTGTGCAGTAATAGTTTGTCTAACATAAATGAAATATCTTCTATCTTCTGGGCAATTATATGACAGATTTCGTTCTCCCGTTGAATAGTTCCGGTTACTCGAAGCATACGCCCTGAAATGATTGCACGGCGATAGGTTTCATATAAACTCCGCCATACAATAATATTGCTGGTACCAGTTTCATCTTCAAGCGTTATGAAAATAACTCCATTGGCAGTTCCAGGCCTTTGCCTCACTAATACTAATCCCGCAACAACAACTTGTGATCCAGTAGGTGGTAAATCTAACATGGAATGGGGCAATGCTGCTGGTGGTTGAGGCCAATTATTCGAATGTTTAAAGCGCATAGAACAAACATAGAACAAATATGATCTATAACAAGTAGTTTTAGAGTTACAGATTATTGATAATAAATTTTAAAACTTCTTCATTACAATTACTATTTCTGGCTGTTTTTAATATTTTTTTATAAAAAGTAGAATTTTGCAATTAAAGAAAGGAAATGACTGGAAATTTTAAAATTAAGTGATACCTGATATGGACAACTTTAAGTGAGATGAATTCATGGCCAAAATTACCTATATAGAGCATAATGGCAAAGAACATGTAGTTGACGTAACTACTGGGTTGACGGTCATGGAAGGCGCCCGTGATAATAATATCCCAGGTATTGAAGCTGATTGTGGTGGGGCTTGCGCTTGTTCTACTTGCCATGTCTACGTTGACGCCGCTTGGGTAGACAAACTTCCTGTCATGGACGGCATGGAAGAAGATATGCTGGACTTCGCATTCGAACCAAAACCTGGTCAATCACGTTTGACATGTCAATTAAGGGTATCTGACGATTTGGATGGTTTAGTCGTGCGCATGCCTGAACGTCAAATCTAAAGTAGTTATGAATTTATTATTTTTTAGTTGATCTCAAGCGCTCGCCAACCGATGTCGCTGCGGACGAAACCCTCTGGCCAATCAACTTGGGCTACCATTTCATAAGCTTGGTCTCTAGCTTTTGACAAAGTATCAGCACGAGCAGTGATGTTTAAGACGCGGCCTCCACTGGCGATAATTCCGTCAGANGTTTGAGTTGTCCCTGCGTGAAAACACATAGCCTTGGAAGAGATCGGCAAACTCTTCAAATTTCTAATTNTACTTCCTTTAGNATAGCTATCAGGATATCCATTTGCTGCCATTACAACTGTCAATGCATGATCTTCAGCCCAGTTTACTCTGGCATTTGAAAGNCGACCCTCNGCACANGCCAACATTAANTCAAGTGCTTGGGCGCCAAGTCGCATCATCAAGACCTGACATTCTGGGTCTCCAAATCGAACATTNTACTCCACAAGTTTTGGCTCATCGTCCTTAATCATTAGGCCAGCGTAAAGTATGCCNCGATACGGCGTGCCTCTTCGTACTAACTCTTCTAATGTAGGCTTAATTATATNAGACATCACCNTTCNAGCGACTTTGGCATTTAAAATTGGGGCNGGGCTATAGGCACCCATGCCACCAGTATTTTTGCCCGTGTCACCATCGCCAACGCGTTTGTGGTCCTGTGCAGTNCCGATTTCTAAAACATCATTNCCGTCACATAAAACAAAATAGGAGGCTTCTTCNCCTTCCATAAAATCTTCAATAACAACTTCGCTGTTNGNGCCACCAAATTGATCAGAAAAAATGTCATCNAGAGCGTTTAGGGCGTCTTTTAAATTCGTTGCAACTGTAACTCCTTTACCGGCCGCTAATCCATCTGCTTTGATGACAATAGGCGTACCAACTTGATTTACATAATTCCTGGCTTCTTTTTTTTTTGTGAAGTGACGATATTTTGCGGTCGGGACATTAGCAGCATCACAAATGGATTTTGTGAAGAATTTGGAGGCTTCAAGTTGTGCTGCTGCTTTGCTTGGACCAAAACACAGTACATTTGCGGATTGTAATAAATCTGCCACGCCAGCAACAAGCGGTNCCTCAGGGCCAATTATTACAAAGTCAANGACGCTCTGTTTNACAAAATGTAATACNGCTTCTCCATCTATAATGTTGAGTGGGACACATTCTGCAATTTCGACAATACCGGCATTTCCTGGAGCAACAAATAAATTTTCACATTTTGGATTTTGTTTAATGGCCCAGGCTAAAGAGTGCTCTCGTCCGCCTCCACCCAAGATTAAGATATTCAAAAACGATACTCCTATTGGCCTTTTCTTAACGTCGTTCTAAACTGCATTANATCTGGTCACAAGGTAGCTGAATGTCTGATCTAATTGATGATCCGCGTATGGGTGAAAATGCTCATGAATTNACAGTTTCTGAGATATCTGGTGCGGTTAAGCGGTCANTAGAGACTGAGTTTGGNCGTATCCGAGTTAAGGGTGANGTAGGCCGAGTGGTGCANGCTCGTTCTGGACACATGTATTTCGACGTTAAGGATGATCGAAATTCACTTGCCTGCACAACATGGAAAGGACAAGTTCAGAAACTTTCAGTATTGCCAGAAGAAGGNATGGAGGTTGTCGTANCAGGTAAAATGACGGCNTTTGGTGGGCAATCAAAATATAATCTAAATGTAGATGATGTNGCAGTTGCGGGNGTTGGNGCATTNATGGCTATGCTAGAAAAACGTAAATCAGCNTTGCAAGCAGAGGGCCTATTTGANCCTGANNAAAAATNAGCCCTACCCTTTTTNCCCGAGATTATNGGGGTNGTAACGTCACCAACTGGAGCCGTAATTCGTGATATTCTGCATCGTTTGCGCGACCGCTTTCCTCGCAAAGTTTTGGTATGGCCTGTCGCTGTTCAAGGAAGTAATTGCGCTTTGGAAGTAGCTAGTGCGATTCAGGGTTTCAACGCTTTACCAATTTTGGGAAAAGTGCCCAGGCCAGATTTGATTATTGTGGCAAGAGGCGGTGGCTCGATAGAAGACCTCTGGGGATTTAATGAAGAGGTTGTGGCGCGTTCGACTTTTTCTTCCACTATACCGATAATATCGGCGGTTGGCCATGAAACTGACACCACGCTTATCGATTTTGTATCTGATATGAGGGCGCCAACCCCGACGGCTGCGGCCGAGCTNGCGGTGCCTGTACGTCTTGACTTGCTTGCTGAATTAAATTCATTGANTACTCGGTCTGCTCGGGCTCTGACTAATACAATGCTCGTTAAAAGACAAAGATTAGTGGACTTGGTACGGGCTCTCCCGAGACCCGAAACTTTAATTTTAAACTCTCAGCAACGATTGGATATTTTGGAAAGCAGACTTCCATCCGCTCTGCGTAGTTTTGTACAAGATCAACATTTGCGATTGANAGGAACTACGGGTCAAATAAGACCTTCTTTAGTNGCACGACTAATTGAAACTGAAAGTCGACAATTGCAAATGATAGGAAACCGCTTGCGACCAGCTTTAGAGCGTCAGTCTGTCTCNGCTTATCAAATTCTTAATTTAACGGTTTCAGGTTTGCGAACTGCATCCCTGATAGAACGCACACAAAGATTACGAATAGAGCTTGATGATCAAATNGATCNATTAGAAAAAAATTTCACACGACGTATTTTGGAACTTCGAAATTTATTGGCTGTTGCAGACCGATTACGTGAAACGCTTGGNTATCGAGAAACTTTAAAACGTGGCTTTTCGGTTGTAAGGTCAGGNGCATCGTTGATCACCTCAGTTCGAGATGCGAAGCTAGAAAAACTTCTTGAAATTGAATTTACGGATGGCCGNTTGGAAGTTCACTTAGNAAACAACGTGACGAACTCAAAACAGAAACAGTCCAAACCGCCNGAGCAGGGTCAATTATTATAAGGATTTCGCAAATGGTTCATCAAATTATATTTGTTAGTTCGACCCCTGGGAGCGACTATTAAATAATAGCCGCGGTTTGTATCCAAGATNATTTAAATAAGTTCCATTTCATATAGCATTGGCTTCCTTCAACCTGGTNGTTACATTAATTTCAACTCTTGTGGGTTTAGTTGTCCATTATANGATTATTTTGGAAATTTTGGAGCACTTAAATGTCATTTTTCAAAAAANTGAAGTCTAGGCTTTTTAAATCCTCCAAAAAGTTAGAATCAGGCTTGGACGCAATAATTGAGGAAAAGCCAGAACCTGAAAGTGTTTCNNTATCGGAAGAAGAAATTAAGAAAACTAAGGAATTAAATCCTAATNAGGAAACCTTATACCAAAAGAAAACTGAGCTATCAGNTGGTTCATCATCTACCGTTTCAAACGAGCCCATGATCACAAANGTTTCTGAACAGAATTTAGATGTATCGGAGGCTGAGGAGGCTGATAGGCCTTTACAGATAGATACCAAAAAAAATAATCCATTGCCTGAAAAAAAAGNAGGTTTATTCAAACGAACGCCACGTCGAATTCTAGATGATGATATGTTAGAGCAATTAGAGGAACTCTTGATNTCGTCAGATATGGGAGTGGATATTGCTGTTAGGATTACAGCTAATTTAGCAGANGGTNGATTTGGTAAGAAACTNTCAACTGCTGANATGAAGTTTGCATTAGCGCAAGAAATTGTTCGAGTAATGGAACCTGTTGCTAGGCCGTTGCCAATTTATGAAAAAACCCCGCAAGTGATCCTCGTAGTGGGGGTAAATGGCTCTGGAAAGACGACCACTATTGGGAAATTAGCGAGCCAGTTTAANAAGTCAGGAAAATCTGTAATGATTGCTGCTGGTGACACATTTCGTGCGGCGGCGGTTGAGCAACTTAAAGTTTGGGGTGAGCGTGCTGGGGTACCTGTTTTAACCGCGCCNCAGGNATCAGATCCGGCTAGTCTAGCTTTTGATGCAATGAAGAAAGCGGAAGCTGATGGTACAGATCTGTTAATGATTGATACTGCTGGTCGGCTACAAAATAGAACAGATTTAATGGAAGAATTGTCNAAGATCGTTCGCGTCATTCAAAAGAAAGATCCAAGTGCACCGCACAACACCTTATTGGTGTTAGATGCAACAACAGGACAAAANACAGTGAATCAGGTGGAAGTTTTTCAAAAATTAGCAGANGTGTCTGGCTTGATTATGACCAAACTTGATGGAACGGCGAAAGGTGGCGTTTTGGTTTCCTTAGCTGACAAATTTGCCCTACCCATCCACGCAATCGGTGTNGGTGAACAAATTGATGATTTAGATGCCTTTGATCCTAAAGATTTTGCTGAAGCGCTAACTGGGGCTTAGATTTTGACNGANTGGTTTTTGGCTATTGAGGGCACTGAAANNGGTCGGCAGTTCGCCTTTTTTTTAGCNCTAATGGCTGGAGTTTTACATGCTGCCTTCGGTGCTATGCAAAAGGGCAGCGTAGATCCTTGGATCATGCGAGGTGCGATTGATATTAGCTACGGTCTTATGGCCTTGCCAGTAGTATTTTATATAGTTCCTTGGCCGGAGACATATCAATTTGTAATTTTAGTTGGAGTTTGGTTTATCCATACTGCCTATAAAATACTTCAGGCAATGGCTTACACACGTGGAGCGTATACAGTTGTTTATCCTATAGTGCGTGGTTCTGCCCCGCTGTTTACTGTAATTGGGGCATATTTTTTGTTTGGAGAGATTTTTGGGCTTGGTGAATGGCTCGGACTTCTTATTTTGTTAAGTGGGATCTTTGGTCTTGCCATATACAACCTTGTTACCAATGAAGTTGACCGTAAAACATTAAACATGGCCCTGGGGCTAGCTTTTTGTACTGGGCTTTTTGTAGCACTGTATACTACGTATGATGCCTACGGTATTCGTAATTCAGCAGACCCGTTTACATTTGTAGCTTGGCTATTCTTGATTGATAGCTTTGCGATGCCCATCGTAGCTTTTGTTTATGCACAAAAGAATAAAATCCTTTTGAGAGGAAATGGACTTTTTTGGAGAGGGCCAATAGGTGGCGTGCTTGCGGTCACTTCGTTTGGGTCAATACTCTTGGCTACAAGATTAGACAAGGTAGGTGAGGCAGCTATTTTGAGAGAAACTTCGGTTATATTTGCAGCTTTAATGGGTTGGCTTTTTTTAAAAGAGAAAGTTGGAGCATATAGACTCATATTGATGTCTTTGATTGTGTTAGGTGCCGTGTTAGTGGAATTCTTAGAATAAAAAGGACCACATATTATGTCTGAAGATCAATTACCCAAATGGGTTAAGCCTTTGCTTGAATTCGGCCCAATCATAGCTTTTTTTATAGCTTATACCCGAATGAAAGATCACACTTACAGTATTGGTGGAATTGATTACCAAGGTTTTATTGTTGTAACGTTATTTTTTATACCATTACTTTTGTTTTCCACTGGTGTTTTGTGGGCGCTAACTAGAAAAATATCACCAATGCAAATAATAACTGCAATTTTAGTCACTGTATTTGGTGGGTTGACGGTTTGGTTTAATGATGAACAATTTATTAAAATGAAGCCATCAATTATTTATCTTTTATTTGGTGGAATACTGGGTTTTGGGCTTCTCCGTGGACAGTCTTATTTAAGAATGATTATGCAAGACATGATACCACTTAAGGAGGAGGGGTGGATAGTGCTTACGCGTCGATTTTCTTTTTTCTTTTTTAGTTTAGCTCTTCTAAATGAAATAATATGGCGGTTTTTTTCAACGGAGATGTGGGTGTATTTTAAAACTTTTGGTCTTACGATGGCGCTCTTTGCTTTTTTTGTTCTTCAGGGAAGCCTTGTAAACAAATATGCAATTGAAAAAAAAGAATGATGATAAAACACTTGTTCGACTAAAAATATGGATCCCTCAGAGGAATTGATCAATTCTAGTTTCAAACTAGCTCTCAGCGCTTCAAGTTGCGTTGTAACAAATATTCCTTTTAACTAAATTCCTAACACGTTGCTTACAGTATTAATTTCGTGACTAATAATTAGAAATTTGATCTTGAATTTTCAATTCTCAGACTACCTATTGTCAAAGGTTTAGATTAAAAGAAACAATACTCTACGATCATGTAGAAGGCCCGCACCTAATAGAAGGGGAAATTGCCGTGAACATTCACTCAAAAGATATTGATGAAGTGCCTAGTCGTTTAAATGCTGAGCAGGCATTAAAAGTTTTGAAAAGTTGGTCTAATCGTCCAGGTAGAGACAAGATTGACGATCTGGATATATCAATTCAAAATTTCTTTAATGGTTCTTTAAGGAATGGTTATCCAGATTTCGTGCGTTCTTATCCTGAAGATTTTGCGGTGGATCAAGCTTACAAAGATGGATTGCCTGATCTGCAAAATGGTCCATCATCCTCCATCCGAGGAGCGTTACAGCAGATACAGCATGTAGGGGTTTCAAATTTTCGTCTCCCAGTCAGTTTTCAAACTCGAGATAATGGAACCTTGCAACTAGAAACATCCGTAACAGGTACGGTTTCCCTCGACGCAGGTAAAAAGGGAATAAATATGTCGCGTATTATGCGTACATTTTATCGATATGCAGAAGAAACGTTTAGTTTTGATGTAATTGAGAGAGCATTGGATGATTATAAGACGGATCTTGAAAGTTTTGATGCTAGAATCCAAATGCGCTTTTCATTTCCAGTGTTAGTTAAAAGTTTGAGAAGTGAGTTAACTGGGTATCAATATTATGACCTAACTTTGGAGCTGGTGGAAATTAATGGCGATCGACAGAAAATTGTTCACTTAGATTATGTCTACTCCTCAACCTGTCCTTGCTCTCTCGAATTATCCGAACATGCTCGGTCTGAGAGAGGTCAACTTGCTAGCCCGCATTCGCAACGATCTGTTGCAAGGATATCGGTAGTTATTCAACCTAATCAGGGTTGTTTGTGGTTTGAGGATTTAATTGATTTGTGCCGCAGGGCGGTGCCGACCGAAACACAAGTCATGGTCAAGCGCGAAGATGAACAGGCGTTTGCTGAGCTTAATGCTGCCAACCCAATTTTTGTGGAGGATGCCGCACGATTATTTTGTGAACAACTTCAAGTTGAACCGAGAGTTGGTGATTTTAGGGTAATCGCAAGTCATCAGGAAAGCTTGCACAGTCATGACGCTATTTCAGTTTTGACTGATGGTGTGACTTTCTCTCAAAAAAGTTTAGATCCTGGCACTTTTGAAAGTTTATTCCATACTGGGTGATTGCTTGACTTACTCTTAATTCAAAGCCAACGCTTCCATCATGTTTGATGTGCGCCCCGTCTTCAATGTTATTGGAATGTTAGTAAGCCTTCTTGGCCTAACTATGCTTTTTCCTTTCCTTCTGGATTTTTCTCGTGGCAACGGGCATTCTGGAGCCTTCTTGGAATCCTCGATAATTACCTTTTTTGTGGGTGGAATGGTATATTTGTCTACTCGAAGAAAGAAGGCTCAAGGTCTTTCGCTCCAACAAACCTTTCTCCTTACCACAGGTGTTTGGCTCGCCTTACCAATCTTTGGAGCGTTACCTTTTGTTTTTGGTTCCACCGATGCCAGTTATACCGATGCATTTTTTGAGGCAATGTCGGGGCTAACTACTACTGGAGCTACGGTTTTTACCGGGTTAAATTATTTACCAGATGGTATTCTTTTATGGCGCTCAATTTTGCAGTGGCTTGGCGGAATTGGGATAATCGTGGTAGCAATGGTTTTTTTGCCTGAATTACGCGTGGGTGGTATGCAGATTTTCCGATCGGAAGGCTTTGATACAACCGGAAAAATATTGCCTCGCGCCACAGCAATTGCAGCACAGATTGCATGGCTTTATATTGCCCTTACAGGCGCCTGTGCTTTTGTCTACCTTGCGTCTGGAATGCGTACTTTTGATGCTGTTTTGCACTCGATGACAACGATCGCCACTGGAGGATTTTCATCGTATGATATCTCATTTGGTAGATTTGGGGCAAGTACTGAATATGCAGGCGTGCTGTTTATGTGCTTAGCGGCCTTACCTTTTGTACGTTATGTACAGCTAATTAATGGTCAACCATTATCTGTATTTAAAGATAGCCAGATACGCATGTTCTTTATTATACTCATAATTCTGGTAACTATTTTGACATTAATTTTGTGGTATGACAGTTCTCTATCTGGTGAACTTGGTTTTCGTAAAGCATTGTTTAATGTTGTGTCGATTGTAACCGGCACTGGATATGTGAGTGCAAATTATGGTACTTGGGGGCCCGCTGCAATAGTCGTCTTTTTTTATGCGGGGCTTGTTGGTGGTTGCGCTGGATCTACATCGTGTTCGGTAAAAGTTTTCCGCTATCAACTTCTCTTTTCCGCAATCCGCATGCAGCTTCGAAAGATCAATAGCCCAAATGGCGTATTCACTTTGCGGTATCAAGGCCGTATTGTAGGTGTAGATGTCGTAAATTCTGTTATTTCTTTTTTTGTGATATTTTTTGTCTCACTTGGTGTGTCCGCGATGGCTCTTTCCATGACTGGTTTAGACACACTAACTGCTCTGTCTGGTGCCGCAGCAGCACTAGGCAATATCGGGCCTGGTTTAGGTGAAGTCATTGGACCATCAGGAAATTATAGCACCATAAATGGAGCTGCTAAATGGATATTAGCCATAACCATGCTTCTTGGCCGACTTGAGTTGCTTGCGGTATACGCTCTATTCACAATTAGATTTTGGAGAAATTAATGCTCGAAAAAAAATCGCTTGGCTCTCAAATTTCTCATACACTAAAGGATTGGGGCGTTGATGTAATTTTTGGTATCCCTGGTGTGCATAACCAGGAAATGTATCGAGGTATTGAGGAAGCTGGAATTCGTCATGTTTTGGCACGTCACGAGCAGGGCGCTGGATTTATGGCCGATGGGTATGCTCGTGCTTGTGGAAAACCTGGTGTGGCATACGTTATCACTGGGCCAGGGCTTTGCAACATTATGACTCCAATGGGTCAAGCTTACTCTGACTCCGTTCCTATTTTGGTTCTTTCTAGTTGCTTAGATGAGATTTCTATGCGCCGGGGACAATTACATCAAATGTTAGACCAAGAACGAGCCGCTGATTGCGTCTGTGATTGGTCTTATCAGGCAAACAGTCCTGAAGCTGCCTATGGTTTAATCAATCGAGCATTCCTTGAATTCCAAATGCAACGACCACGCAGTAAACATATTCAAATACCTATCAGTTTGTTGGAGACTAAAACACTGAGG
>NZVF01000071.1 GCA_002698165.1 Planktomarina sp.
GGAGTAATTAATTGCTAAATTTTTAAAATCTGCACCATCTTCTAATAATTTCAAAAGGTCCTCAGCCTCTTGGATGGTCGTAACCAAAATATGTGAAGCTTTATATTCTACATTCCCACCCTCTCCTTTATATTTTTCTAGGTATGCTGTTTTCAAAGCTGCCTTTGTAACTGCGGCTTTACTTATTTTTTCAAGTATAATTGATGATAAAATATTACGTCTTTCATTTTCAAGTAATATAGAAATCCATGTGGGGTCGTATTTAAAGGAACTAGCTAGAACTTCTTGCTGAACTAATTGATCCAAAATACCCTTAAATAGAACGTCATAACCTAATTTCTGATATTGATCAGGCAATTGTTTTTTTACTGCTATAACATGCCCTATCGTTATTTGGGAATTATTTACATTAGCTACAACAGTACTTAATTTTATTTCTTGAGAACTGGCTTGAGAAGAAATTATTACGCAGAGCAGAAATAGACGTAAAAAAGAATATGGCAGTCTCATTTAATCACCCCCAACACTTAAGAAACAGCTCTTACCGTTGACACTGTAATCAAGGCCTCATACATCCATCAGGTAACCCTTTAGGGGTCCAGTTTTGCTTGAAATAACCTTTTAATTTTCATAAGTCGAGGTTCTGATGCATGCGAGCACATCCCTCAAATAATTTAAGTAATCGCGCGGAGCACATATGTTGGGTTTAGGCAATTTTGCTAAAAANGTTTTTGGCACACCAAACGATCGNAAAATAAAAGCGATACAGCCTCTGGTTGATNAAATTAATTNNNTAGAGGTGGANTTTGAGGCATTGAGNGATGAAGCCATAANTNTGAAAACNAAAGAATTNATGAANCNGGTTAAAAATGGAGANCANTTNGANGATCTTTTAGTGCAAGCTTTTGCAAACTGTCGTGAAGCTGCCAAACGTTCTTTGGGTCTTCGAGCTTTTGATGTTCAGCTAATGGGAGCTATATTTTTACACCAAGGAAATATCGCNGANATGAAAACAGGTGAAGGNAAAACNCTGGTTGCCACTTTTCCNGCTTATNTAAANGCACTTACGGGTAAAGGNGTACATATAGTTACGGTAAATGATTATTTAGCACGNCGTGATGCAGAATGGATGTCAAAAGTGTANGGGGCATTAGGCTTGTCTACAGGTGTCATTTATCCACAGCANTCAGATGATGAAAAGTCAGAAGCTTACGCATGCGATGTGACGTATGCCACAAATAATGAACTTGGTTTTGATTACCTTCGTGACAATATGAAGGCGGAACTAAATCAAATGCACCAGCGGTCTCATACATTTGCAATAGTAGATGAAGTTGATTCTATTTTAATAGATGAAGCTAGAACACCTTTGATAATTTCAGGACCTGCACAAGACCGATCTGAGCTATATCAAACTATAGATAAGTTAATNCCTGAAGTATTAGATGAGCATTACAACTTAGATGAAAAAGCAAAAAATGTTACATTTACAGATCTTGGAAATGAGTGGCTTGAAGAAGTTTTAGCAAAAAAAGAAATTTTACCATTAGGCCAGTCCCTTTATGATCCTGAGAGCACAACCATTGTGCATCACGTAAATCAGGGCCTACGTGCCCATAAGCTTTTTACCCGAGANAAAGATTATATTGTTCAGAACGGTGAGGTGGTCCTTATAGATGAATTTACTGGAAGAATGATGGCTGGTCGTAGATTGTCTGAAGGATTACATCAAGCAATTGAGGCGAAAGANCAATGCAAAATCCAACCTGAAAATGTTACTCTAGCTTCTGTCACTTTTCAAAATTATTTTCGCCTATACTCAAAGTTGGGTGGAATGACTGGAACAGCACTTACTGAAGCTGATGAGTTTTTGGAAATTTATGATCTAGGTGTTGTTGAGATTCCAACCAACCAACTGGTAGCTCGTAAAGATGAAGATGATCAAGTTTATAGAACATCAAAGGAAAAATATAATGCAGTGGTNGATGCAATTAAATTAGCACATTCAAAAAAGCAGCCTGTTTTAGTTGGTACGACATCTATAGAAAAATCNGAATTTTTATCTGNTTTATTAAAAAANNCTAAAGTTCCNCACAGTGTCTTGAACGCTCGCCAGCANGAAAAGGAGGCAAAAATTGTAGCGGANGCTGGTAAGCTGGGTGGAGTAACAATTGCAACCAATATGGCGGGCCGTGGTACAGATATTAAGCTGGGTGGAAATGTAGAGTTTTCAATTATGGAGGCCATTACAGAGAACCCGTTGGAAAATCCAGATGACATACGAAGCCGTATTGAAGAAGAACACGNTTCTGATGAACAAGCCGTAAAAGAAGCTGGAGGTCTGTATGTTTTAGCTACTGAGAGGCATGAGTCTCGAAGGATTGATAATCAGTTGCGCGGTCGGTCTGGTCGACAGGGAGATCCAGGGCGAAGTTCATTNTTTTTGTCCCTTGATGATGATTTGATGCGTATTTTTGGATCAGAGCGCCTTGAAAAAGTTTTAAACACTTTGGGGATGAAGGATGGTGAGGCAATTGTACATCCCTGGGTAAATAAGTCACTAGAGCGAGCTCAAGCCAAAGTAGAGGGCCGTAATTTCGATATACGCAAGCAATTGTTAAAATTTGATGATGTAATGAATGAGCAAAGAAAGGTAATTTTTGAACAACGCCGTGAGATAATGACTTCAGAAGATTTATCTGAAATTACTCAAGATATGCGCCATCAAGTTATTGATGACNTGGTTTCCCAATATATGCCCCCCAAAACATATGCGGACCAATGGGATGTTGATGGTCTGCAGAAGGAGTTATTAGAAGGCTTGGCTCTTGATGTTCCAGTTTCTGAGTGGGCCTCAGAAGAGGGCGTAGATGATGAAAAAATCCGAGAAAAGTTGGAAGACTCTATTGATGCGCTTATGGCAAAAAAAGCAGTAGATTTTGGGCCAGAAAATATGCGNGCAATTGAAAAACAAGTTTTGCTTGAAACCATTGANAGCAAATGGCGTGAGCACCTGTTGTCTCTNGANCACCTCCGATCTGTTGTTGGGTTTCGTGGTTATGCACAACGTGATCCATTGAATGAATATAAATCTGAGGCTTTTCAGCTTTTCCAAGGTTTGCTGAATGGCCTTCGGGAACAAGTAAGTCAGCTGCTTGGACATGTACGAATGCGATCAGTTGAGGAACAAAAGGCGCTTTTAGATGAGATGCCGCGTCATTCCTCCTCTACTTCGATTAGCCATCCTAAAACAAATGATGCTGGGGGCTTTGATGAAAATGANAAAACAACATGGGGGGCTCCAGGTCGCAATGATAAATGCCCTTGTGGATCTAATAAAAAATTTAAACATTGCCATGGAAGAATATAGAAAACCCTAATCTTTTAACGTCAGACAGCTCATTATTTTAAAGGTTGTTCATTAATATTGCATGTAAATGTTTATATTTGAGTTGTGTTTAAGCCACGTTTTGAACAGCTTGAACTACATCGTGAATCACCTGTGATAGAAGTGCCTCATCTTCGGCCTCAACCATTACGCGTATGAGAGGCTCTGTTCCGGACTCACGAATCAGGATTCGACCTTTTCCATCCAAAATAGAATTAGATTCTTTTAGAATTTTTTTAACTTTTTCATCTTCCAACGGGGTATTCCCTGCAGCAAATTTAATATTTTTTACTTCTTGTGGACAGGCTGTGAAAACTTTAGCAATCTCACTCGCTCGTTTGTTTGTTTCAACTAAAGTGGCTAGAAACTGAAGGCCAGCCAAAAGTCCATCACCGGTTGTAGAAAAATCATTCATTACTATGTGACCTGACTGTTCCCCACCAAGGTTAAACCCACCTTTTCTCATAGCATCCACAACATATCTGTCTCCAACAGCTGTACGATGAAGGCCAATGCCGTGTTGAGTGAGCCAACGTTCTAAGCCTAAGTTTGACATGACTGTGGCTACTAAAGCACCACCTTTTAAACTTTGTTTCTCAGCCCAACGCTTCGCGATCAGACCCATTATCTGATCGCCGTTTGCAATTTGGCCTTTTTCGTCAATTATTAAAACTCGATCTGCATCACCATCCAAACAAATTCCTAAATCAGCGCCATGCATTANAACAGTTTCCACTGCNGTTTGGGGAGCTGTAGATCCNACATTTTGATTTATNTTATATCCATTAGGNCTGACACCAACTGGAATTACGTCTGCCCCCAATTCCCAAAGAACTTCTGGAGCAGTTCNATANCCGGCACCGTTGGCGCAATCNATCACAACTTTTAAGCCATCCAAACGCTTGCCTTNTGGAAAAGTNGATTTAGCANTCTCTACATANCGNCCCGCTGCGCTTTCAACGCGGNTAGCCCGCCCAATATTTTCTGCCNGACACAGGTCNACNCCAGATTGAAATAGGGANTCAATTTCTTTCTCTGCATCATCTGAAAGNTTATAGCCATCAGGACCAAAGAANTTTATTCCGTTATCGTAATGAGGATTGTGGCTTGCGGAAATCATTACACCTACATCTGCACGCATTGAATGGGTCAGCATGCCAACGGCTGGTGTAGGTATTGGCCCNAACAATACCACATCCATCCCAGTTGACAGAAAACCGGAGGTGAGAGCGTTCTCAATCATGTATCCAGANCGACGNGTATCTTTTCCTATAANCACTTTGTGAGANAAATTCNTATCNTGNCGAAAATANCGTCCAGCGGCAGTAGCNAATTTTAAAGNAACTTCTGCAGTCATTGGAAATGNATTAGCAGTTCCNCGCATTCCATCGGTCCCAAAAAGTTTTNGTTCCATNNTTCGNCCTTTTTGTTCCTGTTTAGACTAAACGTNCTNTTNTAAATGGTATATCTTATGCAGCNAAAANNCCATCTAGCAANTNTTNATTAAATGAGTGAAATAGTTNAGAAAATTTAAAANATGTTTGGAGCGGACCATCCAANAATTAGCCCTATNATAAGAGCAAGAAAAACCCAGNNNTTTTTTGANTNATTNCGNTTTNTNTNTAATTGGGGAGAGTTATAAGTTNTNATCAGGNCANNCTCNGCTATTTGAGGTAGTTTAGGNCCAAAGCGCGCCAAAACACGAAAAGTTTTGAAAAGATCCTTGGCTAACGCTTTAGGTCCAATGCTTTCATTTATNTAATNCTGAACAATTGGGCGAGCAACTTCCCAAATATTTATTTGTGGATGTAGGCTGCGTGCGACNCCCTCAACAACCACCATTGTACGCTGAAGTAAAATTAATTCTGTACGNGTTTCCATTCCAAATTGTTCTGTAACGTTAAAGAGGTATGTTAGAACACGGCCCATACTGATTTGATTAGCGTCCATTCCAAAAATTGGTTCCCCAACCGCGCGCAAAGCTTGTGCAAACTCATCAANGTCTTTATCTGCAGGTACGTAACCTGCTTCAAAATGCACTTCTGCTACTCGCTTGTAATCTCTTCTTATGAAGCCAAATAATATCTCAGCATAAACTCGACGAGTGTACTGATCAATTCTACCCATAATCCCAAAATCATANGCGATTATATCACCACTAGGAGAAATTTTCAAATTTCCTTGATGCAAGTCAGCATGAAAAAACCCATCACGTAGCGCGTGTAAAAGAAACAATTGCAAAATGCGTTCANCAATGTNTTTTCGATCATGTCCAGCTGAATCGAGTGCAGCGTTGTCTCCTGCTGANATGCCCTCAACCCAATCCATGGTCATNATGTTTTTTCCAGAAANGTTCCACTTGATTTTTGGCAATTGAAANCCAGCATCNTTCATAGTATTTTTTTCAAATTCGCCTGCTGAACTACTNTCTAACCGAAGGTCGAGTTCGCCTAAAACTACTCCCTCAAAATGCTGAATTACTTCTACAGGTCTTAGCCTTCTCGAGCTAGGTGCTAAAACCTCAACCATTTTTGCGGCAAAATAGAAGGCGTCAATATCTCGACGAAACGCCCTCTCAATACCTGGGCGCAATACCTTTACAGCCACGTCTTTTCCGTCAGTTACCAGTTTTGCTTTATGAACTTGAGCGATAGATGCAGCAGCAACTGACTCGCTAAAGTCACTAAATACATCATGCAATGGCTGATTTAGTTCGGCTTCAACCATTTTTTGAGCGTCTTTTAACGGAAATGGTGGCAATTTATCTTGAAGCACGCGCAATTGAGCGGCTAATTCATTCCCAACCACGTC
This sequence comes from Planktomarina sp., assembly GCA_002698165.1. Classification (GTDB taxonomy): domain Bacteria; phylum Pseudomonadota; class Alphaproteobacteria; order Rhodobacterales; family Rhodobacteraceae; genus Planktomarina. The sequence continues at coordinate 6,200 of NZVF01000071.1, forward strand.
TGGGCGCGTTGAGAGAATTTGCCCAAACTTTATATACGCTGGACCCAATGCAGTTAACGCCCGTGTTGCAGCAGGCATCATTGGATCGCCTCGATATCCTAGCCATTGAAAAGGCCAGCCTATAACTTTTGCAGCCATCCTTACGCCCCAGGGTGCCNTGTAGGCCGCCAAAATTAAATTCATGGCACCTGTGCGTTCTAACGTGGCGCCAACTCGAATAAGCCGAAATATATTGTGTGGCCCGCGCATTTAAATTTTCCATCCTGAGTGAATTGCTGCAATTCCAAGTGAAAGGTTGCGATAACTGGTGTTTTCAAAACTTGCTTCGTTTAGTAATTTTAAAAAGCTTTCTTGATCTGGAAAGTTTCGAATTGATTCCACTAGGTATTGATAGCTCTCACGGTCACCAGTGATTAATTTCCCCAGTTCTGGAATAATTTTAAATGAATACAAATCGTATGCTTTTTGAACTAGGGGAACGGGTATTTGACTGAATTCTAATACCATCAACCTACCGCCAGGCCTTAAAACACGATGAGCCTCGGTCAGCGCTCTATATGGATGAGTAACATTTCTGATTCCAAAGCTTATGGTGTAAACGTCAAATAAATTATCTTGAAAAGGAAGGGCCATTGCATCGCCCACGACCCAATCTAAACATTTTTGTACTGCACTATCTTTTGCTCTTGTCTTTCCCACGGCCAACATTTTTTCAGTTAAATCCAACACTGTTGCATGCCCAGATCCAGCGCGTTCTAAAAATTTTAGACTGATATCACCAGTCCCTCCCGCTACATCCAATAGTTTTTGCCCCGATCTTGGCGATAGCCAATTCATCATCGATTCTTTCCAAATGCGATGTATTCCTGCGCTCATTATATCGTTCATGATATCGTATTTACCCGCTACGGAAGTAAAAACATTTTGAACTTTATTTGCCTTCTCAGATTCAGGCACGGTCTGAAACCCAAAATGCGTTGTTTGGTCGACTTTATTTTTCATGGGCCTTGGCCTTTTTGTAGTATTATAATCCCTTATAAAAGAGCACACCAGTTGATACAATGTACTGAGATGTAAGGAAATGAATAATGCCAGAATTACCAGAGGTTGAAACTGTTTGCTCAGGACTAAACCCCGTTATGAAAAACCAGTTAATAATAAAAGCTGAGGTAAATAGGTTAGACTTACGATGGCCTTTTCCTCCATTGATGGCACAAAGATTAACAGGGACCCGTGTAATTCGTTTGAGGCGCAGGTCTAAGTATATTTTGTTGGATCTTGATTCTGATGAGACTTTACTCGTTCATCTTGGTATGTCAGGCCGCATATTGATTTCGGGAATTCAAGTAGGTAATTTTCAACATGAAAATTCTGTACCAAAAAAGCATGATCATGTTGAGCTTTATATGGAAAATGGCGCGCGCATTACCTTTAACGACCCACGCCGATTTGGAGTAATGGATTTGGCTCCAACCTCAAAGATGAGCAATCATAGACTTTTGGCATCATTAGGCCCTGAACCATTAGGAAATTCTTTTAGTGAGCCTTATCTTATAACGAAACTAAAAGGGAAAACTGCGTCTATCAAAAGNGCACTCCTTGATCAAAGAATTATTGCGGGGCTTGGCAATATTTATGTTTGTGAGGTGCTTTTTCGTGCACATATATCGCCTAGGCAAAAATCGGGAAGTCTTTCAAAAAAACGTATTAGTCAAATTGTGCAGGTTATTAGAAAGGTATTAACTGAGGCTATTTTGGCGGGTGGATCAAGCTTAAAGGATTATCGACAAACCAGTGGAGAATTAGGCTATTTTCAGCATAGTTTNTGCGTTTACGATCGTGAGTCTTTGAGCTGTTCTGACTCTAGTTGTTCTGGGATTGTGAAACGCATACAGCAATCAGGCCGGTCTACTTTCTACTGCCCCAAGTGCCAAACATAGTTTGAACTTGATTAGCAACATGTTAGGTTTCAAGNCTGACCAAAACAAATTAGGATCTCTNNTATGGCTTATGAAATGATACTTGNNAAAATATCANATCATGTATGTGTGATCACTCTCAACAGACCATCGGCCTTAAATNCTTTAAATAATCANCTAATAGATGAAATTGGGCATGCAGTAACAAGTGCAGAGAATAATGATAAAGTTCGATGCATGGTAATAACTGGATCTGAAAAGGCATTTGCAGCGGGTGCTGATATAAAAGAGATGGCTGAAAAAACTTTTGTTGAGGTCACAACAACAGACTTATTTGGTGCAAGCATGATGCCAATACAAAATGCAAAAAAGCCCATTATTGCTGCTGTATCTGGTTATGCATTGGGTGGTGGTTGCGAGTTAGCGATGATGTGTGATTTCATAATCTGCTCTGAAAGTGCAAAGTTTGGTCAACCAGAAATAAATTTGGGTGTTATTTCTGGAATAGGTGGAACTCAGAGACTAACCCGCATTGTTGGGAAACCTAAAGCTATGGATATGCATTTGACTGGACGCTTTATGGATGCACAGGAAGCTGAGCGTGCTGGACTCGTTAGCCGAGTTGTTCCAGATAAATTGTTAATGGAAGTTACCTTGGAGGTTGCCGTTAAAATTGCGGAGAAGTCTCAACTCGCAGTAAAAGCTGTCAAAGATTCTGTAAATAGATCGTTTGAAACAACCTTGTCTGAGGGTCTCTTATTTGAGCGTCGAGTTTTTCACTCAATGTTTGCAACAGATGATCAAAAGGAGGGTATGTCTGCTTTCCTTGAAAAACGTGACCCACAATTTCGTGATAAGTAGTTTTTTAAATAGTTGCATCCTTGGAAAAAAACTGTACTGACATTTTTTTATAAATGCGCGCGTGGCCCGCTTTGGCTTTATTTAAATAGTTCCAATTCTCTGGTTCTTTATAAAGTTTGTGGGATGCGAGATATAAAACAGGAATTATTAGAATGGCAAATTCGCCCCAAGCAAAAAAACGGGCTCGTCAAATTGAGCGTCGAACAACAGTAAATAAAAACCGAAGATCTCGAATCCGCTCNTTTCTTAAAAAAGTAGAGGAGGCGATTGANTCAGGAGATAAAAAGGCTGCATCGGCGGCCCTAATTGCGGCNCAGCCGGAAATTATGCGTGGNGTTACAAAAGGAATTTTTCANAAAAANACNGCTTCACGTAAAATTTCGCGNCTTGCTTCACGGGTAAAAGNANTTTCGTAAATNCTATTTAATATTAAAAAAAAGNTTCAGGTTTTNATCTGAANCTNNTTTNTTTTAAATANCAGAAATAAAATAACTTTTTTTGGGAAGGTTATATTTTTCTATTAAATAATAGAGATTCTTTTTAAAAAAATCACGAGTCAACAATGAAGTTCAGTTGCAGATTGGATTAACCTAGAGATAGAAAAGGATAGCGAGTCGGATTACGAGTCTCAGGGGATATTGGACATTTAAATTATTGCTGCTGCATGTCACTCTAATAAATGTTCAGAAATTGTGTTTTGCCAACTTAAATATGGCTTTTCGATTGTATATTCTGAGGATAGGAATTTGTATGTAGCCAAGACTTAAGAGCTTTTTCATGGGTTGGCATTGTATTGAAGCATTAGCCTTTCCAGTTACAAGTGACTTTATATTTTGGGGTAAATAAAAAGTATGGCATTAGAAACTTGGAATGTAGCCTCTGAATTTTTACGTAAGTCTCTTGGTCAAAATAATTTTAAATCCTGGATTGAGCCCTTACAGTTTGTTGGTGAAAAAGATGGTACTGTTGAATTTTTTGTTCCAACNAATTTTTTTGGAAATTACGTCAGTCAACATTTTGAAGAGCAAATTCTTTATCAAATGCAAAAATCAGGTTNATTGGTTTCTCGCGTAACATTTAGAGTTGATCATTCTGAGNTAAGATCTCAACCACAGTGAGAACGATTTAACNTTTAGTGATAACCAAAAGNTGCGTGATATAGCGGGCTCAAAACTTGATCCAAGGTTTTTGTTTGATAACTTTGTTGTTGGAAAACCAAATGAATTAGCCCATGCAGCTTCAAAACGGGTTGCTGAAGCTGGTCCAGCAACTTTTAATCCNTTGTTTTTGTATGGTGGAGTTGGTCTTGGTAAGACACATTTGATGCACGCAATCGCTTGGGAGTTGCAAACGAGCCGCCCNGATATAAATGTGATGTATCTTTCCGCAGAGCAATTTATGTATCGGTTTGTTCAGGCTTTGCGTGAACGTAAAATGATGGACTTTAAGGAGCTTTTTCGGTCTGTCGATGTTCTTATGGTTGATGATGTACAGTTTATTGCCGGAAAAGATAGCACGCAAGAGGAGTTCTTTCATACTTTCAATGCACTAGTTGATCAAAATAAACAGATAATTATCTCTGCTGATCGAGCACCCGGTGAAATAAAACATTTGGAGGACCGAATAGCTAGCCGCCTTCAGTGTGGCCTAGTTGTGGATTTGCATCCAACTACCTATGAATTACGATTGGGTATATTACAGTCCAAAATTGAGTTGTATCAATCAAGTTATCCGGGCATTGAAGTCAGGCAGGAAGTAGTGGAGTTTTTAGCCCAACGTATTTCAAATAACGTACGAGTTCTTGAAGGAGCGTTGACACGTCTATTCGCATTTGCATCGCTGGTTGGTCGCGAAATCACTTTAGAGCTAACCCAAGATTGCCTATCTGACATTCTTAGGGCTTCAGACAGAAAAATTACTGTTGAAGAAATTCAACGAAAAGTCAGTGATCACTATAACATCCGGTTGTCGGACATGTTGGGTCCAAAAAGGTTGCGCAGTTTTGCTCGACCTAGACAAATAGCAATGTATTTGTGCAAACAACTTACAACACGCTCATTACCTGAAATTGGACGTCGTTTNGGTGGNCGCGATCACACTACCGTAATGCATGGTGTTCGCCGNATTGAAGACCTTAGAATCCAAGATAGTCAAATATCTGATGATCTTGATATGCTAAGGCGATCACTAGAGGGCTGAAGNTTCATGTNCTCAGGCTTTTCTAAAAACAAACCTGGAAACACTTGTGTCCTGTAGAAAACCCTTTACGGTTTACATTATAATACGAGGCGGAGAGCGGTAATGAAACTGTCTATTGAACGTACAAGTCTATTAAAAGCAGTGTCGCAAGCGCAGTCGGTTGTAGAGCGGCGAAATACCATACCAATACTGGCCAATGTTTTGATTGAAGCAGAAGAAGATCATGTATCCTTTCGTGCAACAGATCTTGATATTGAAATTTTAGATCGGGTAACAGGCATGGTCGAGAGGGCAGGNACAAGTACTGTCTCTGCAGTAACTTTACATGAAATAGTTAGGAAGTTACCTGATGGAGCTTTGGTAACCTTAGCAGACGATGGAACATCTGGTCGGTTGACNGTACAAGCAGGGCGGTCAAACTTTTCATTGGCGACTCTGCCAAAAGAAGATTTTCCAGCAATNGCCGTCTCTGAATATACAGCAAATTTTACAGTTTCAGCCATGACGCTTAGGCGACTTTTTGATAAATCTAAATTTGCAATCTCTACTGAAGAAACTCGTTATTATTTAAATGGTGTTTACCTGCACACAGCTGAAGGCGATAGTTCAAAAGTTCTTCGCTGCGTTGCAACAGATGGTCATCGTTTGGCACGCATAGATGCTGATTTGCCAGAGGGTGCTGATGGCATGCCTGGCATTATTATTCCTCGTAAAACGGTAGGCGAAATTCGGAAGCTTTTAGATAATGATGAAGCACAAATTGCTATCTCTGCTTCAGAAACTAAAGTACGTTTTGCAACTCAAAACNTAACTCTTACGTCAAAGGTGATNGATGGGACTTTCCCTGACTACTCTAGGGTTATCCCATCAGGCAATACCCGAAAGCTAGAGGTTGATGCTGCTGAGTTTTCTAGTGCTGTGGATAGGGTTGCGACCGTTTCGTCTGAAAGATCACGCGCTGTAAAGATGTCGTTGGACGAAGACCGTTTGATTTTGTCAGTTAATGCACCAGACAGCGGTGCTGCTGAAGAAGAGTTAGCGGTCGCTTATAGCGATGAAAAGCTTGAAATAGGGTTCAATGCTAAATACTTAATTGAAATCGCAAGCCAAGTAGATCGTGAGAATGCTGTTTTTTTGTTTAATTCGTCAGGGGACCCTACTCTGATGCGGGAAGGTAATGATACGTCAGCTATTTATGTTGTCATGCCCATGAGAGTTTAAGCAANTAGGAGTGTGGGTGGCCAAATGCCTAACCTTGCTGTTGAAAGGCTGAACCTTTCACACTTTCGTTCGCACCTTTCTTTCCAAATACTATGTGATCCTCGACCTGTTGTTCTTTATGGGGCCAACGGTGTTGGGAAAACTAATATTTTGGANGCTATCTCCCTAATTTCNCCGGGACGAGGAGTGCGTAGAGCAAGGGCTGAAGAAATGGGGCGTAAACCTGAGTGTTTGGGCTGGAAGATTAAAGCTATAGTTCAATCAGAGAACCGCAAGTACGAAATAGAAACATGGTCAGAAAATGGAAATGCTAGACATGTTCGTATTGATGGTAAAGCTGCCACGCAGGTTATGTTGGGTAAAATTGTTCGGGTNNTGTGGTTGATACCAGCAATGGATCGGCTATGGACAGAGGCTGCTGACGGACGGCGCAGATTTTTAGATCGGATGACACTGTCTTTTTTTCCAGAACATGCTGAAAATGTTTTGAGTTATGAAAAAGCAATGCGTGAACGAAATCGNTTGTTGAAGGATCAGGTAAGAGACGAGCACTGGTANAAAGTAATTGAATTTCAAATGGCTGAGGCNGGTGTAAAGATTAGAGCNTCTAGAAGGGAGGCTTTGAAACAAATTCATATGGCACAAGAAAAATCTAAAACGATATTCCCTTCTGCGTTTCTTCAAATAGTAAATGCAGAAAATATTGAAGAACCAAAAGACAGTCAGGAGTTGTNGGAATTATTNTGTAATCACCGNGACCGGGATATTGCAATGGGCCGGACTTCNGTNGGGCCCCATCGTGATGACCTTTANGGTNTATTTTCAGCAAAGAATATTCCNGCAANGGATAGCTCTACCGGGGAACAAAAGGCNTTANTAATTTCATTAATTTTAGCTAATTGNCGTGCTCTAAAAGAGCAAACTGGAAAAACACCACTGCTACTTTTGGATGAGGTTGCTGCACATTTAGATACTAATAGACGGGCCGCGCTTTATGAAGAAATTTGTGCTCTTGGCGTTCAGGCTTGGTTGACAGGCACGGGACCAGAGCTTTTTAGTGAATTGGGTGACCGGGCACAAAACTTGCAAGTTTTAGATGATAGTGACAAGTCAAATTTGTTACCTAAATTAACGTGACTATTGGTCTGTTAGATTTGGGTTTTTATGCAATGGCAGTGGCAATATTATTTTTAACACCTGGGCCGGTTTGGGTTGCTTTACTAGCTCGAGCTATGTCTGGTGGCTTTAAGTCAGCCTGGCCGCTAGCATTAGGTGTTTGTGCTGGCGATGC
>NZVF01000072.1 GCA_002698165.1 Planktomarina sp.
TCGTTCATTAGATTGCGGCGCTTTGGGGGTCTCTGGAGGCTGGAACCCTAATATACATTTAACTAGCCATCACAGAGGGCGTCCAGTTTGGAAAGAAAGTATAGCCGCGTTTTGTCCTGCACAAGATGGCCCAAATGGCCAAACTGTTGCTGGTGCTGCAATGGGCAATTTTAGTACCTCAGATGCATTAAGTTCAGGTGCCTTGAAAGCAAAGGAGGCACTGAAAGAATTAGGCTTTAAGTCAACTATGGTAGACCTTCCCAAAGCCGAAGATAAATCAATCGAAATGACACCGTTTTGGTATGTTGGAGAATGTTCNAGAGCCTGGCTTGATCACCAAAATGATGTAACCGTAAAAGATGTGGAACTGGCTCACCAAGAAAATTTCATAAGTGTGGAGCATCTAAAGCGCTACACCACCTTAGGAATGGCAACTGACCAAGGAAAAACTTCCAACATGGGTGGCTTGGCTATCATGGCTGAGTTAACTGGTAAGAACATACCAGAAGTTGGCACAACAATTTTTCGGCCACCCTATACCCCAACAGCTATTGGGGCATTCGCTGGCCGAGATCGTGATGCNAACTTCCGTCCAGTTCGTAAAACACCCAGCCACAATTGGGCTGAAGAAAAAGGCGCTGTTTTTGTTGAAGCAGGTATGTGGCTGCGGGCCCAATGGTTCCCAAAAGCTGGCGAGAGCCATTGGCGGGAAAGTGTAGATCGAGAAGTGTTGGCAACGCGGAATTCAGTAGGCGTTTGTGACGTAACTACTTTAGGCAAAATTGATGTACAGGGNTCAGATGCTTCAAACTTTCTTAATAAGATATATGCAAACGGGTTTGCAAAATTAGCTGTTGGAAAAACCCGTTACGGGCTGATGCTGCGTGAAGATGGCATTGTNATGGATGATGGAACAGCTGGACGATTGGAAGAAAATCATTTTGTAGTGACCACAACAACGGCTAATGCGGTATCAGTTTTTCGACATATGGAATTTGCGCGACAATGCCTTTGGCCTGATCTAGACGTACAGCTTATATCGACTACTGAGTCATGGGCTCAGTATGCGATAGCCGGACCCAACTCACGTAAATTGTTGCGAAAGATTGTCGACACAGAGTTTGATATTACTAATGACGCTTTTCCTTTCATGGCGTGTGCCAATATTACAGTTTGCGGTGGATTGAGAGCAAGGCTTTTTAGAATTTCTTTCTCTGGAGAATTAGCATTCGAAATCGCCGTACCAACGCGATACGGAGACGCCATGATAAGGCGCCTGATGGAGGCTGGTGAAGAATTTAATGTTGAACCCTATGGTACAGAGGCTCTAGGAGTTATGAGGATCGAAAAGGGCCATGTGGCTGGTAACGAACTCGATGGTACTACCACCGCTGTAAATCTTGGAATGGAACGAATGGTTTCCAAAAAGAAAGATAGTATTGGTTCAATTTTATCAGAACGCCCCGATCTAAATAAAGAAGATTCAATGAAACTAGTTGGGTTTAAACCAGTGAACAGAAAAGATCCCATNCCAGCCGGAAGCCATTTGATCAACAAAGGTGATCCAATAAATGCCGCTCACGACCAAGGCTACATTAGCTCCGCCTGTTACTCACCTAATCTCGGACACTCAATCGCAATTGGGTATTTAAAGTCCGGCGACCGACGAAGAGGAGAATTAGTACGCCTGGTAAGCCCGTTAACTGGATATGATCATGTAGTAGAGGTAGTAAGCCCACACTTCATTGATCCAGATGGGGAGCGTCTGCGTGCATAATTTGGATGCAATTACCGCTTTAGGAAGCACCGTTCCGCGAGTTGATCAACACGGTCCTATAAAACTGATTGAGGAGCCATCATTTGCAATGGCTACAATTGCTGCACGCAAAAACAGTGAGCGTGCTACAAAATTAGCAATTCGTCGGATAATTGGAAGCNCAGCTCCAANACCAGAACGATTTTCNGGNGGCACTNTNNNNGCTTTTTGGATNGGTCCAGATCAATGGATGTTGGAAGCCCCTTACAACAGTCANNAAATGTTATTTGATCTCGCAAAATTAGAGGTAAAAGATAACGCTTCTGTAACGGAGCAGTCAGATGGTTGGTGCCGCTTCGATATGATTGGAGCAGGTTTAGCAGCGGTTATAGAATTACTCTGTCCAATCAACATGAANAAATTTAAATCAGGTCATANTATTCGTACNAGTATNGATCATTTGNGCTGTTTTNTTTTATGTAGAAACTTAGAACATTTATCTNTGATNGGCCCNCGCTCCTCAGCACAATCACTTCATCACGCAATGGTGACAGCAATAAAATCNGCATACTNAAAAAAAGCGACGCCCAAAGACGCCGCNATAAGTTAATACAAAGTTATCGGGAGGAATACTTTGCCTGTTNCTNNNTAGCGTTGAAAATGGGCAGATAACAACGCATAAGATCGCAATTCCGTTATGCACCGAGCTCATAGGTCATTACAAAACTTTATTAATTAAGGGTCTACTCAAAATAATCTTTTGATGTTATTTAAAAAAAAANTTTGCGACTAGGTTTACACCGAAGGTAGTGAAATATTATCCTGAACACGGAATAAGTTAATGCGACGGCGATCTTCTTGAGGAGATCGGCCAAAAGCAGATTTATAATGCTGCACCATTGGCGTAGTAGAGGCATAGCCTACCTGAGTTGCTATCTGGACCATGCTGTCTTTAGAATACATAACGAGCTGCCGTGCCGCATTCATTCGCATAGATCGATAATAATGCGACGGACTTTGGCCGGTCGCTTTTTTGAAACTTCTTTCAAGCTGTCGTGTGGAAACACCCACATTAGAAGCCACCTTAGCAACAGAAATTGTTTCAGTTAAATGAGCTGCTAATACAGCCACAGCCTTAGCTACAATTGGAGGCAATGTAGCATCAGTAGATGACTGATGATAAATTGGAATACTTTGGCGAACTCCCTCACCCCGCATTAATGGATGTTGGAACCAACATGCTACTTCGGTAGCAACGTCCAAACCAATACTATCTTCAATAAAATGTAGTGACAAATCAAATGCAGCGGCAGCACCAGAGGCGGTACACCGACGCCCAGTTAACTCTATAACTTTATTTGATGCAATTACTTCTGGAAACTCCGACCTAAAAGCTGCATCGTAACACCAATGTACAGAAACCCTATGTCCAGACATTACTCCTGACCGGACTAATGGAAAAATTCCACCACTGATACCACCCATTATAGTGCCGTGGCGTGCCAAATTACGTAAGCTTCCAAATCCAGATTTAGAGTTTTCAAAACCACCCATTGGAGGGCTAAGAAGAATTAAATAATCCAGATTTGACGCTGTAGCCAAAGTGATATCAGGCTCAAAAGTAACACCCGCACTTGATCGTATTTTATTCCCCGCTTCAGCTATCAGCGTCCACGAAAAAAAATCTTGACCAGAAATCTCATTCGCTGCGCGTAAAGGTTCTATCATCGACGTTAAACAGGCCATTGGAAAGCCTTCAAAAATCAAGAAGCCAATTGACTGGATTTTCATATGATTCATATCTATAGCACTATTAGTGGGACTTTGATTAAGATCAAGAGAGCAGACTGCGAAGACTGGGGTGGTAGAATGAATATCGAAAAAGTTATCCAAGAAATAGTAGCTGATTTTACGCAAAAAAAAATATTTTGTGACCGAAGTATGTGACAAAATTCTGGAAATTATCATTGGTCTAGCAGTTGGTAGATTTTGTAGTAATATTTGTAAAATCTGCATCAAGCTGCATCCCTATTACTAAAAGGAACATAAGATGTGTGGGATCGTTGGTCTTTTTCTAAAAGATAAATCTATGGAGCCCGAATTAGGAACGCTTCTAACAGACATGCTAATTACAATGACTGATCGGGGTCCTGATAGTGCTGGAATTGCAATATACGGTAACAAAACATCAAATATTGGTAAGCTAACTCTACAGTCAAACACTCCAGATGTAGACTTTTTAAATTTAAAATCAGATTTAGCTGTCTCTTTAAAAGGTAGTGTTCAGATAGGAGTAAAAAGTTCTCATGCTGTTTTGAAAGTAAAATCTGATCAATTAACTGAAGTGCGTAAAATCTTAAAATGCATTCGCCCTGATATTCGTATAATGAGCTCAGGTGAGAGCTTAGAAATCTATAAAGAAATAGGCCTACCAAAAGACGTTGCGGTACGTTTTGATTTAAAAAATATGACAGGTACCCACGGAATCGGACACACACGCATGGCTACGGAATCAGCCGTAACGACAATGGGTGCACACCCGTTCAATACTGGCCCTGATCAATGCCTTGTACATAATGGTTCACTATCTAATCACAATTCTTTAAGACGAAAACTGCGTAGAGATGGTGTCCATATTGAAACTGAAAATGACACTGAAGTTGGAGCTGCTTATCTTACTTGGAAAATGCAACAAGGTAGCACACTTGGTGAGGCACTGAAGAGTAGTTTAGAAGATTTAGATGGTTTTTTTACTTTTGTCGTAGGTACAAAGGATGGGTTCGCTGTAGTGCGCGATCCAATTGCCTGCAAACCTGCGGTTATGGCTGAAACAGATCAATACGTCGCATTTGGCAGTGAGTATCGAGCCCTAGTCAATCTACCCAGCATCGAAAATGCTAGAGTTTGGGAACCTGAACCTGCAACTGTTTACTTTTGGAACCACTGATATGCAAAACTATGACTTGGCTAATGGAACTCTACGTGAACTGAATGCAACTCTACATGCGCAAAACGAGACCACCAATCAGACTAGCTGGGAAATAACAAACCCAAAGGGATTACACGCAATCGCTTGTGGTTTAGATGCGCCAATCGAAGTAATCGTGCGAGGTTCAACCGGCTACTACTCGGCAGGAATGAACCAGAAAGCGACTGTGACGATTACTGGTAGCGCAGGACCGGGTGCTGCAGAGAATATGATGTCAGGAAAAGTAACTATCAACGGAGATGCTAGTCAATACGCTGGTGCAACTGGGCATGGTGGGCTTTTAGTCATCAAAGGCAACGCTTCATCACGTTGTGGCATCTCCATGAAAGGTATTAATATTGTAGTTCATGGTAATATCGGTCATATGTCAGCTTTCATGGCCCAGTCAGGAAATTTAGTCGTATGCGGCGATGCGGGTGACGCATTGGGTGACAGCTGCTATGAGGCCCAACTTTTCGTCCGCGGCTCCGTAAAATCACTTGGAGCCGATTGCAAAGAAAAAGAAATGCGCCCAGAACATATAGAAATTCTTAAAGTACTTTTGGTAGAGGCAGAGTGTGATGCCAAGCCTGAAGAATTCAAGCGCTATGGGTCAGCTCGTAGGCTTTACAATTTTGATATAGATAACGCGTATTAAGGGATCACAAAATGAGTAACGATGATCGCGGTATCCCGCACACCACCCCAAGACAGTCAGCCACATTTAATGCAGACATTAACAGCGATATACGCCGNGCTGCTGCAACTGGAATTTATGATATTCGCGGAGGNGGAGCCAAGCGCAAGTTGCCAACNTTTGATGATCTTCTNTTTTTAGGAGCCTCAATTTCACGNTATCCTTTAGANGGTTACCGAGAAAAATGTGACACCAATGTCTCAATTGGAGGACTAAACGCTTCAAANCCCATCCACTTAGATATCCCTATCACAATCGCCGGNATGTCNTTTGGNGCGCTTTCGGGACCAGCCAAAGAGGCNCTGGGACGCGGAGCATCNGCAGCAGGNACATCCACNACCACTGGCGACGGTGGAATGACNCCAGAGGAGCGTGGGCACTCTGATAAACTNGTATATCAGTACCTCCCNTCACGCTATGGAATGAACCCAAATGACCTTCGTAAGGCCGATGCTATTGAAATTGTTGTNGGTCAAGGCGCAAAGCCTGGTGGNGGAGGTATGCTTCTTGGTCAAAAAATTAGCAATCGCGTTGCACAAATGCGAAACNTACCAGANGGCATAGATCAACGCTCNGCCTGTCGTCATCCTGATTGGACAGGNCCNGATGACTTAGAAATTAAGATNCTGGAACTGCGCGAAATAACAGAATGGAAAGTACCTGTTTATGTTAAAGTTGCCGGNGCGCGTCCATATTATGACACTGCACTGGCCATTAAGGCTGGTGCTGATGCTATTGTTTTGGATGGAATGCAAGGTGGGACTGCCGCTACTCAGGACGTTTTTATTGAACATGTCGGCTTACCAACTTTAGCAATTGTCCGACCAGCCGTTAAAGCACTACAGGACCTTGGAATGCACAGGAAGGTACAACTTATTCTTTCTGGTGGAATTAGAAGTGGCGCTGACGTTGCAAAGGCTATGGCTCTAGGAGCAGATGCCGTAGCAATTGGTTCTGCCGCTTTAATCGCTTTAGGAGATAATGACCCTAAGTGGGAAACAGANTACAACAAACTTGGAACAACTGCAGGAGCCTATGATGATTGGCAAGAGGGTAAAGATCCAGCAGGTATTACTACCCAAGATCCAGAGCTGATGAAACGATTTGACCCTATAGAAGGTGGCAGACGCCTCCGAAATTATTTAAAGGTAATGACGTTGGAAGCACAAACTATTGCAAGGGCTTGTGGAAAAAATCACCTTCATAATTTGGAGCCAGAAGACTTAGTCGCTTTAACTATGGAAGCNGCGGCAATGGCACAGGTCCCGCTCGCGGGAACGGACTGGTGGCCAGGAAAAACAGAGGCATTTTAACAAAATATTGGTGCCACTAATTGTCAGAGGCGCCTTTAATAATTTACACTAGTAACACTAGCAGTAGAGGATAATCAAAATGGCAACAAATCTAGAACAATTCGCTAANGATAATGGTGTGAAATACTTCATGATTTCTTTTACTGATCTNTTTGGAGGTCAGCGAGCGAAATTAGTGCCAGCGCGTGCAATATCTGACATGCAGGAAGATGGTGCNGGCTTTGCAGGCTTTGCCACATGGTTAGATATGACCCCAGCACATCCAGATATGCTGGCGGTGCCTGATCCAGAGGCTGTGATTATCTTACCATGGAATAAAGAAATTGCTTGGGTTCCAGGCAACTGCGTTATGGAAGGCGAAGACGTGGCTCAGGCTCCACGTAATGTACTGCGTCAGCTGATAACAGAAGCCGCATCTAAAGGGTTGCATATAAAAACTGGTATTGAAGCTGAGTTTTTCTTGTTAACACCACAGGGTGATCAGATTTCTGATCCATATGATACAGCTGCTAAACCCTGCTATGACCAACAGGCTTTCATGCGCCGCTTAGATNTCATTCGTGANATAAGTGACTATATGCTCGAAATGGGNTGGGGCGCNTATCAAAATGACCATGAAGATGCCAATGGCCAATGGGAGATGAATTGGGATTTTGATGATGCGTTGAAAACTGCAGACAAACATAGTTTTTTCAAATTTATGACTAAAACCATAGCCGAGAAACATGGCTATCGCGCGACATTTATGCCTAAACCTGTCGAAGGCCTGACCGGAAACGGATGTCACGCTCACATTTCCGTTTGGGACGCCCCGGGCTCAGCAGCGAAAACAAATGTTTTTGCAATGAAAGCCAACCAAAGCAACCAAACAGCAGAATTGGGTTTGTCCGAAAAAGGAAGGCATTTTTTAGGTGGTATTATGAAGCATGCCACCGCGTTGGCAGCGATAACAAATCCAACCGTAAATAGCTTTAAACGAATTAATGCACCACGTACAAACTCCGGGGCAACTTGGGCGCCTAATACGGTAACTTGGACCGGAAACAATAGAACCCACATGGTAAGAATTCCAGGTCCAGGACGCTTTGAGCTACGTTTAGCAGATGGAGCCGTTAACCCATATTTATTACAAGCAGTAATTATTGCAGCAGGATTGTCAGGAATAAACTCTAAAGCAGATCCTGGAAAACGTCATGATATTGATATGTATGCCGATGGCCACAAAGTGCGCGGCGCTCCAAAGCTTCCACTCAACATGTTGGATGCCCTACGTGCCTATGACAGAGACAAGGATTTGAAAACGGCTATGGGTGAAGATTTTTCAGCAGCCTACCTTAAAATGAAGCACTCGGAGTGGAACGATTTCTGCAGCCACTTCAGCGAATGGGAAAAAGCTAATACCTTAGACATCTAAAAAAATTAAGAAAGAAAAGGTATGCCACTACGTGTTGCCATCATTGGTGCGGGGCCATCAGGCTTAGCGCAATTGCGAGCATTTCAATCTGCCAGAGATAAAGGATTAAAAATTCCAGAGGTGGTTTGTTTTGAAAAACAATCTGATTGGGGAGGATTGTGGAATTACACTTGGCGCACTGGTGTTGATGAGTATGGCAACCAATGTCATGGTTCAATGTATCGATACCTATGGTCAAACGGCCCCAAAGAAGGGTTAGAATTTTCTGATTACACCTTCGAGGAACATTTTGGTAAGCCCATCGCATCCTATCCACCTCGGGAAGTTTTATTTGATTATATAAAAGGAAGGATGGAAAAAGCTGGAGTACGCAGCATGATTGAGTTTTCAACCATAGTAAGAAATGTTCGCACCCTAACCGACGGTAGATTTGAATTGACTACCAGGAACGAAGTAACAGATACGGATAAATCCGAAAATTTCGATAAGGTAATTGTTGCTACAGGGCATTTTAGTGTCCCAAATGTTCCAGAATATAAAGGTTTTAGTGAATTCAACGGTCGCCTGATGCATGCACATGACTTCCGAGATGCCCGTCAGTTTCTAAACCAAGATCTATTAATTTTGGGCTCTTCATATTCCGCAGAAGACATTGGTTCCCAGTGTTGGAAATATGGGGCAAAATCCATCACCGTATCACATCGTACTGCCCCTATGGGTTACGATTGGCCAGACAATTGGAAGGAAGTCCCAAGACTTAGCCATGTAGATGAGCGTACGGCATATTTCATTGACGGAACCAACAAAGAAGTTGACGCTATAATACTTTGTACCGGTTACAAACACCACTTTCCATTCTTACCAGACGATCTTCGACTAAAAACAGCAAATCGGCTTGCAACAGCAGATTTATATAAAGGCGTCGTATGGAATAAAAACCCGTCAATATTTTATTTGGGAATGCAAGATCAATGGTATACTTTCAATATGTTCGACGCACAGGCATGGTGGGTGCGTGATTGCATTATGGAAAAAATCAATTTGCCTGATTATGCCTCCATGGTTCAAGATGTTGTCGACCGTGAGGAAGCAGAAGCCGCACTCAAAGACAAATACGCAGGCATCGAATATCAGGGCGCGTATACAATGGAATTAATTGAAGAAACAGATTATCCAAAGTTCGATATTGAAGCATCAAATCGAGCTTTTTATGAATATATAGGTCATAAGAAAAACGGTATCATGAATTTTCGAGATTTTGGATATGTAAGTCCAATCACTGGCAAGAAAGCTCCTAAACATCATACTGCCTGGAAAGATGAATTTGATGACAGTTTGGAAAGTTATCTGAATTCGTGAGAGTTTGGGAATTATTTATATGACTTTTTTCAATTTTGTGAGTTAAAATATCAATTTAGATCATCTACACAATATCATTAATTCAGAGTTCCACCCATAACATATGTATATTTCTTAAACTAAATTTGAACCTTAAACGTTGCACTGCAAAGCCTGCTTCACAAAAACTACGCCACACTTATTAATTACTAAAATTTATTATTTTCAAATTTCGTGCTGGAAATGGGTGATCACAGATTTAATTGGATTTTGCGCAGCTTGCCCTAGCCCGCAAATAGAGGCAT